>NZ_QSQO01000003.1:0-382 GCF_003436775.1 Collinsella sp. TF11-5AC | reverse complement strand
GAGCTTGCAAGATACGCGAACGCCGCCCTTGCCGCTCAAACCGACGCCGCCTTTCTCGATTCTGCCGAGAGCTACTACGCGCTCATGGGCGAAGGCTTCCAATCCGGGTCCATCGTGGGAGACCGAGAGACCAATGACGCGGCGCTCGCATATTGCCGTGCCCTGAGCAGCTCCGGCATCACGGATATCCCGGCCTCCGCAAACGACCTGCCATTCCTTTCCTTCCTGCCTTACGCCGTTGCCATGGTGCCGTCTTTCCTTCCCTTCATTCCCTTCCTTCTCTCGTCGATACTCGTGCTCGGCGCCACAAGGCCTGCGACCCTGGCGGCGAAGGCGCCCGTGCCCAAATTCCGGCGCCTTATCCAGATCGTGTTTTCGATAA
>NZ_QSQO01000029.1:0-25703 GCF_003436775.1 Collinsella sp. TF11-5AC | reverse complement strand
ATACGCCGTGATGCGCGACCGGGTGCCCTACCGGGAGTAGCCCCGACGGTTGACAAAACTATAGGAACACCCAACGACTAAGTTAGGCGATGTGGAGGGGGTTGGCGGCGTCGACGGCGTCAGGAGCAGCGGGACCATCAGGGGTAGCGTCTGCCGGGTCCTCGTCGGGGGTCTCGATCTGCTTGATCATGACATCCTGGCCCTGCAGCAGATAAGTCTCGCCGCTACCGCAATGGGGACAGGTCTTGCCGTGCTCGACCGTCGCGTAGTCGCAGCCGCACGCCTCGCAATGCGTCACGGCCTCGACAGGCTCCACAATAAGCTCCGCGCCCTGCGTGATAGGCTTTTTATCTGCCGCCCAGCGCCAAGCATCAAGCAGCAGATCGGGAACGACGCCCGAGACCTCGCCCAACAGCAACGTCACGCTCGAAACGCGACTTACGCCGTTGGCGCGAGCCACATTCTCGACATCGCGAATGATGTGATACACGATTCCGAGCTCGTGCACTTTTAATTCCTTCCGCCGTTCCCGTTATGACTACTTACTTGCGACCGAATTTGATCTTGATGGCGCGCTTGAGCGCGTACTTGCCCAGGCTTGGGAGCTTTTGCTCGTATTTGACCATCGTTGAGCACTCGGGGCGGTCGCGATCCAGATGGATGGCATCGAACGCGCACTTGGTGGTGCACAGGCCGCAGCCGATGCACTTGTTGGGGTCGACGATCGAGGCGCCGCAGCCAAGGCAGCGAGCGGTCTCGGCGCGCACCTGCTCCTCGGTAAAGGTCTCGACGTACTCGCTGAATGGTGCAGCCTTCTCGCGCTCGCGGTCGACATGTGCCACCTCGCGGCTCGCGTTGTCATAGCTCTCGATCACAACATCGTCGCGGTCAAGCGCGGTGTAGCGGCGCTGGTTGCGGCCGATGGTGAGCGTGGAGCCCGGCTGCACAAAGCGATGGATGGACACGGCGGCCTCGTGACCGGCGGCGATGGCGTCGATGGCAAAGCTGGGACCGGTGTAGACGTCACCACCCACAAAGATGTCGGGCTCGGCGGTCTGATAGGTCTGGGGGTCGGCAAGGGCGCCCTGGCCGCGGCCGAGCTCCACCTTGGAGCCAGCCAGCAGGTCGCCCCACACAATGGACTGGCCAATCGACATGACGACACGATCGGCGTCGACGCGACGCAGGTCGTTCTCGTCGTACTCGGGCGCAAAACGGCCCTCGTCGTCAAAGACACGCGTGCAGCGCTTGAAGGTGATACCGCACACACGACCGGCCTCGTCCAGGTGAATCTCCTTGGGGCCCCAGCCGCAGCTGACGTGAGCGCCGTCCTCAACGGCCTCGCGACGTTCCTCCTCGCTGGCGGGCATCTGGGCCTCGCTCTCCAGGCAGAACATCTCAACGTGCTCGGAACCCAGACGGCAGGCGTTGCGCGCGACATCGATGGCCACGTTGCCGCCGCCCACCACGATGGTGCGCCCGGGCAGCGCGTCGATCTTGCCGCTGTTGACCTCGCGCAAAAAGTCGACGGCCACGGTCACGTCCTCGGCATCCTCGCCTGGAATACCGGCAAGGCGGCCACCCTGGCAGCCAATGGCCACGTAAAAGGCTTTAAAGCCCTGCGCGCGAAGCTCGTCGAGCGTCACATCGCGACCGACCTCCACGCCATAGCGGAACTCGGCGCCCATCAGGCGAATGACCTCGACCTCGGCCTCGATAACGTCCTTCTGCAGCTTAAAGCTGGGAATGCCGTAGGTGAGCATGCCGCCCGGGCGCTCGTTTTTCTCGAACACGACGGGCTTGTAGCCCTTCTCGGCCAGATAGAAGGCGCAGGACAGACCGGCCGGACCGGCGCCGATGATGGCGATCTTCTGGTCGAAGCCGCCGGCACGCGTCGGGGTCACCACAGGTGGGACATAGCGAGTCGCGGCATCCAGATCGCGCTGGGCGATGAACTTCTTGACCTCGTCGATAGCCACGGCGGCGTCCACACGACCGCGGGTGCAGGCATCCTCACAGCGGCGGTTGCACACACGGCCGCAGATAGCGGGCAGCGGGTTCTCGCGCTTGATGAGCGCGAGCGCCTCGTCATAGCGACCCTGCGCCGCGAGCTTCAAATAGCCCTGAACGGCAACGTGCGCGGGGCAGGCCGTCTTGCAGGGAGCGGTGCCGGACTCATGCGTCTCGATGCGGTTGTCGTTGCGGTAGTTGGGCGACCACTTGGTGTGGTCCCACTTGGTGGCATCGGGCAGCTCCTGGCGCGGATACTCGGGCACCTGTCCGCCGGCCTTTTTGCTGCAGAGCTTCTGGCCGAGCTTGGCTGCACCAGCCGGGCACACCTCAACGCAGCGACCGCAGGCCACGCACTTGTCCTTCTCGACCTTGGCGACATAGGCCGAGCGCGACAGGTTGGGTGTGTTGAACAGCTGCGAGGTGCGCAGGGCGTAGCACACGTTGACGTTGCAGTTGCAGATGGCGAAGATCTTGTTCTCGCCGTCGATATTGGTGATCTGGTGCACAAAGCCGTTGTCCTCGGCCTGGCGCAAAATGTCGTAGACCTCGTCGCGCGTCACGTAATGGCCACGATCGGTCTCGACCACGTAGTCGGCCATATCGCCCACGGCGATGCACCAATCTGCCGGGTCGTCGGCGCAGCCCTCACCCATCACGCGACGGCTCGCGCGGCAGCTGCAGGTGCTAGCGGCATACTTACCCTCGTATTTGTCGAGCCAGTGCTCGATATGCTCAATAGGCACCGAGTTGCTCGTGGCGTCGATAGCCTTCTCGACCGGAATGACGTGCATGCCGATACCGGCGCCTCCGGGCGGCACCATCGGCGTGGCGCGGGACAGCGGGCCCTTGGATGCCTGTTCAAAGAACTTGGCGTAGACCGGGTGCTCCTCGAGCTGGCTCACGCGCATGTTGAGGAACTCGGCGGAACCCGGCACCAGCATGGGCAGCACCCACTGCTTGGCGCGCTCGGGGTTTTCCCAGTTGTACTCGAGCAGACCCGTGTAGCTCATGTCGTCGAGCATCTTCTCGATATCGGCCTCGGGCATGCCGGTGAGCTTGACCATCTCGGGCAGCGTATAGGGACGGCGCATCTTCATCTTGCAGAGCACTTCGGCCTGCTCGTCGGTTGCGGCCTCGGCAAACGACCAGTACTCGTAGCCCAGCAGCTCGTCGCGATGCAGCAGACGGTTGGTGCAGTGCTCGCACAGCTTGACGATTGCCTCGCGCGGATGCTCCGGCAGCGGCGGCACGAACTCCGAACCGATGTCAGGCTCGGTGTAGCTAATTCCCGGTCCGTTGAGAATCATGGTTGTCCCTTCTCTTGCCGCAGCCCGACGAGGCCGCAGCGCCCCTCTTTTTTGCAGGCCGGACATGCCCCCATGCCGTTCACCCGCCATTAGTTGACATTGTGTCAAAAATAGTATTGACGAACCGTCAACAATATTCAAGACTGTTAGGCGAACGGTCAGGCAAAAGAGGATGGAAGGCGGCAAAACATGGGCGGCAAAACAGCAGATACCTCTGTGGTCGATGCCGTCCCCGCATCCGATAGTGCGGCAAAGCGCCTGACGGGTGACGAACGCCGTCGCGAGATCCTCGATGCCGTGCGCACCGTAAGCTCCGAGCTGGGCGTGTCCCACCTATCGGTATCGGCCGTGACCAAGCGAGCCGGCTGCACGCGTTCATTGTTCTACCACTACTTTGCCGATATGGACGCCGCCGTCACCGCTGTTATGGACGAGGCGATCGACGGCTTCATTACCGAGCTCGAGCAGTGGAATGCCAGCCGCACGGTTGGCGACATCGAGGGGGCGCTCGACACCGTCGCCCCGCTCTTTAAGCGCCTGGTCGCCAGCGGCCACGAACTGCCGAGCACCCTGACCTCCAGCAGCGGCGCGCTCTACGGCGGCTTTTTGCACAACGTGGTCCAACGCGTGGCGCAGTATATCTGCGACACCACCGTGGTGGATTTTGTCGCCCATCATGAGCTACGCATCGACCATGTCTACGAGACGTTCTACACCCTCATCATGGGGTTGTTGATGTATATCCGCACGCACCCCGATGTGCCCGACGAGACGGTCAAGGAAATCATCGCCTCGACACTCCACATCGAGGGCTATACCGCCAAGTATCCGGAGCGCAAGCCCCAGAACTGACGACATTTGGTCAAACTGCCCGCGATCGGAAGAGGGGCCGCGGGCTTGTGAAAGGAGAGCAGCATGCTGTTCGATGTTTGGGGTAGCGATACCCTTATCCACTGGGCCGGCTGGGCCATGGTCTTTATCGGCCTGATCGTGCTCAACGAGGTCGGCCGCCGCACCAAGCTCGGCGCGGCCATCATCTTTGGCGTGGCTCCGCTGGCCATGACCATCTACTGCGTCGCCATCGCCGTCGGCGTTTCGCAGGGTGCCGAGTGGGCGCTCACCAACCCCACCCATGTGTACCAGAACAGCTGGTTCCACTACGCCAAGGTCTACGCGGCGTTGGCCGGTTGCTGGGGCTTCATCGCCATTAAGTATCAGTGGGGCAAGATCGGCAAGGCACACTGGTTCCGCGCGTGGCCGTTTGTGATCGTCGCCATCAACATCATGATCGCCGTCGTGTCCGACTTTGAGAGCGCCTATCACTTCTTTGTCCTGGGCCAGTCCACTTGGGTCACCTCCGAGGGCGCCACGCAGCTCGCCGGCTGGAACAACGTGTTCAACGGCATCGCCGGTATCATCAACATCTTCTGCATGACCGGTTGGTGGAGTGTCTACGCCTCTGAGGACAAGACCGACATGCTGTGGCCCGACATGACCTGGGTCTACATCATCGCCTACGATATCTGGAACTTCTGCTACACCTACAACTGCTTGCCCACCCACTCCTGGTTCTGCGGCTTTGCACTGCTGCTGGCGCCCACCGTCGCCGCCTTTATCTGGAACAAGGGCGGCTGGATCCAGAACCGTGCCTTTACGCTGGCTATTTGGTGCATGTTTGCCCAGGTGTTCCCGTACTTCCAGGAGGAGTCCATCTTTGTGACCCACTCCACGCTCGACCCCGGCGCCGCTACCGCGGTCTCGATCGCCGCGCTGGTCGCCAACGTCGCCGCGATCATCTACATCGTCTACCGTGCCAAGAAGCTCGGCCGCAATCCCTACAAGCAGGATGTCTTTGAGGGCACCAGCGATTGGGAGAAGGCCACCGCTCGCCGTGCCAAGGTTGATTACGCGCACGCCGAGTAACATGTTGGCCGCTGTTGGCACTTGGGCATAGGCCCGCTCACCAGGCCTTTCAATCCAATGTCTCGCAGAGCCCCCGAAAAGCGTTTCGCTCGCTTTCCGGGGGCTTTTTGTCGTTGCGCCTCTATTCATCTATTCAAAAACACGCGCATATATAAAATCGGATTTCAAATCATGCGGCGGCTCTATGGAGCCCCGTTTTTGGGTACATTGTTGTCCCGATATTGAGCTTGGGGGATATATGAAAGATGAGACGATGGGCCAAGAGGATGCGGTCCAAGATGCAGAAGCGTGTGCCGAGGCCCTGGAGAGTCTAGACCAGATCGCGCTGGCCGAGATTACGTTTGACGATTCGAGCGTTAATGTGCAGGATGAGCCGGAAATCGAGGCGCAGCTCGATGATCAGGATGCAAAAGACGATGGCGCCGCGCCCACCGAAGACGAGGCAGGTCACGAAGACACCGAAAGCGAGGCCGGCAATCAGCCCGAATCCGACACGGGCGAGGAAACCGTCTTGCTCGACAGCTTGCCGGCCGAGGATTCGCTGACCCGCGAGCTTCCTGGCCTGGGTTCCGCACCAGCCGTGGACGAGACCATCGCCATGGGCGATATTCCCCTACCGTCCGTTCCCTCGGCACGCGAGGCCGAGGTTCGTCATCGCAAGATGTCGCCCAAGCGCCGCAATCTGATGGTCGCCGGTATCGTGGCCGCCGCGCTCGTCGCCGGCGGTGCAGGCTATGCTGCCTGGAACGGATATCAGCAAGAGCAGGCTGCCGCTGTCGCCGCCAATGCCCACACGATGATGTCGGTGCAGATTGGCGTGCATGCCGCGGGCCTCGACTGTTCCACCAGCTCTAAGATTCCCGTACAGGTGAGCGGTCAGGACGCTGATGGCTCATCCGTGAGCGAAACGCTCTATGTTGACGAGCACGGCCGCGGCATCAAACTGCTGCCCGGCGATTACACGCTCTCCATCGCTGCCTCTCCCATCGCGGCCGACGGCACCATCTATACCGTCCCGACCACCAAGGCGCAGGTCACGATCAAGAGCGACGGACAGGACCTAAGCAGCCAGGCCGCCTTTAAGCTCAAGGTGCCTTCGGCCGACACGGTGACTGACGACCAGATCGATGCCGCCGCCAAATATGCCGAGGAGGGAGGCGCGAGCTCCGCCGCCACCGCCAAGGTGCTCCAGCAGGCGGCAACCGCGCGGCGCGACGCCGCCGTCAATGCCGTGAGCGCGCAAAAGGCACAGGCGGCCCGTGATGCCGACGCCCGCCACAAGGCAACCGACCTCTACCAGCTCGATATCCCCGTCGAGTGGTACGGCAAGGTCGAGACTTGGCAAAATGGCAGCACGCTATGCATCTATCTTGCCGGCGACAGCGATACACCGATTGTGACGCTCGTCGCAGTGCGCGAGGGCGAGAGCTTTACGCCCGATGAGGGCGATACGGTTTTGGGTGCAGCCAACCTAGGCAACGGTTATACCGTCTACGCCAGCGGTCCCGTCTATCCGTACGTGGCGCCCCAGACCATCAACGGGCGCACGCAGAACCCCGTGTCGACCTATCCCATGGACACAGCCATTGAGCTTGTCGAGCTTACGACCGGCAACCGCTACACCTACAGCCAGATCAAGAACGTGCTGGTCGGCAAAGACGGCAAGGCCGACGCTGCCACCAAGCTCGAATGCGACTACATCGCCCAGATTCTGCTGCCGAGCATCAAGGCCCAGGACTAGCCGGGCGCATCATGGTACTCCCCAACCGTGATGAAGGGGCCAGGAGGTCCTGGCCCCACAGATCCGTAGATGATTAGGCAAGGAGCCACTTCCATGCGGGCACAGCGTGTACCACACCGTGTTCACATGGAATATCGGCCTGTTCATCCATAGTAACGATTACCGACTCGCCAAGATCAAACTGGGCCATCGAGGCATCGAGGGCTGCAATTTCGCGTTCGCGCGTTTTCTCGCTTGCCATATCCACACTCACCTGAGTCAGGCTATAAGCCTGCATGAGAAGTGCATCCCCAGCCACAAAGTCAACCTCATGGCTTTTATTCTTCTCCTTGACCAGTAGGCGGCAGACCGAACCGACCCGCACCGCAGGAGTCCTTCTTCTGAGCGCATTGAACACCGCAGTCTCGAGCCTCTGGCCCTGGTCCAATGCCGATGCGGGAGAGAATGCTCCAAACATCGCAGGATCGACAGCGTAGACTTTAGACGCAGACCGCGTATTATTTGCAAGTGAACGCGTAAACTCCGGCACAGAAAACAGCAGGTAGGCGTCCTCGTAATACTCAAGTAAGTCGCTGAGCGAATTGCGACTGACGGGTATCTGCCTGCTCTTGAACTCGTTGTACACCTTGTTCACCGACAGCTCTCGTCCCGAAGATGCCATACACCGCGTCAGAAACAGTGAGGCCAAACGAGGGCTCTTGACGTCGTAACGCTCCACAACGTCCATAGCGACCGTTCGCGACGCATATTCCTGTAGCAGCTGAATCGCGTCTGCGGGCGTCTGCTCAAGTGTCGCGATGAATCCCCCTCGCTCGAGATATCCGACCAGATGGTGTCGGAGCAACGCTGCAGCGCTTGAGGAGAAGGGCGCGTTCGACTCAGGAACGCTCCCCGTCTTATATCGGACGTATTCCGAAAAACTCAACGGAAAAAGCTCTCGCACAAGAGAACGGCCCCTGAACTCGCTCTTAAGTTCTGAGGACAGCATCTTAGAAGAAGATCCCGTCACGTAAACGGTCGCCTTCTCCGTATCGACCACGCGTCGCAGAAACGCACCCCATTCGGGTATTTCCTGGATCTCGTCAAAGAAAAGGTAGGCGCCCTCGCCTCGAGCAGCAGGATATAGTGCATAGAATGTATCGAGCACGTCCGCTAGTAGCGATGGCTCATACGGACGCAAGCGCTCATCCTCAAAATTGAAATATAGCATCCGGTCAAGCTCGACGCCTTGGCCCTGAAGCCGCCGTATCTCCTGATACAGGCGATACGTCTTTCCACAACGACGGGCGCCCACAATCACATATACGATGTTGTCGCGCTTTGGCTCCTGCGGGTTGCCCAGATCAAGGTCGCGCTCAAAGACCTGCGGAATCCCCTGTTGCTCAAAGTCCTTTATTTTTTGAGCCACCAAGTCGTTGAATGCCATAATTCTCCAATCTTGCTCTCCTGCTAATCAAGATTATAACGATTCTTGATTAGCAGGAGAGCAAGATTATGCGTATCTTGATTAATGGATAAGCAAGTTTTCTATTAGTGGCCCCTCCCGGAGGATATCGAGCGGCCGAGGGGGGCAGGCATGAACGCCTCTAGCCGAAAACAAAGTAGCTAAAAAAGCCCCGTCCCAAATGAGCTACTTAACGCCAGGGGTCGGCTTCGAAGAGGGGCTCGCGCTCGGGGCGACGATCGCTATAAGGATCGTAGCCGTCGTCATCCTCGTTCTCGGCACGGATGTAGGGGTCGCGCGGCTTGGGCACAGGCTTGGGTGCAGGCTTGGGCGCGGCCGGCGCGGCGTTGGCGACCGGCGCATTCGTCTTGTTCTTGTCTATCATCTGCATATCTCCTTGCCATGCAATCGTGTTCAACATTATCGATTGTCGCACGAAAAAGGGCGGCGGACCCAATTGGATCCGCCGCCCTTGGCGTTTAGAGACGGCTGGTAGATTTTAAGGCATACCCCAAAAGTCTACTCGGCGTCGGGAACCTCGTAGGTGGCCGCCGGCGTGTTGTCACACACGACGGTAAAGCCGCCGTCCTTGTCGGCATCGACCGTCACCTGATCTCCCTCGCGCACCCTGCCGTCGATGATAGCGGCGGCGATGGCGTCCACGACCTCGCGCTGCACCAGACGCTTGAGCGGACGGGCGCCAAAGACCGGGTCCAAGCCGCCCACGGCGAGCATCTGCTTGGCCGCCGGGGTGATGGCAAGCGTCATGCGCTCCTTGGCCAGACGCGCGCGGACGTCGGCGAGCTGGATGTCGACGATCTTTTCAATCTGCGCCATGCCGAGCGGATGGAACACCACGATATCGTCGATACGGTTGAGGAACTCGGGGCGGAAGGTCTGAGCCATGGCGGCGTCGACCTGATGGCGCATCTCCTCCTCGTCCTTGCCGGACAGATCGGCGATAGCCTTGGAGCCCACGTTGGACGTCATGATGATGATCGTGTTCTTGAAGGACACCTGGCGACCCTGGCCATCGGTCAGACGACCGTCGTCAAGCACCTGCAACAGCACGTTAAAGACATCCGGATGGGCCTTCTCCATCTCGTCGAGCAAGATCACGGAGTACGGACGACGGCGCACGGCCTCGGTAAGCTGACCGCCCTCGTCGTAACCCACGTATCCCGGGGGCGCACCGATCAGACGCTGGACGCTGAACTTCTCCATGTACTCGGACATGTCGATACGCACGAGTGCGCGCTCGTCATCGAACAGGCACTCGGCCAGCGCCTTGGCGAGCTCGGTCTTGCCTACGCCGGTGGGGCCCAGGAAGAAGAAGCTACCGATGGGCTTGTCCGGGTCGGAGAGGCCCGCACGGCTGCGGCGCACGGCCGCGGCCACAGCGGACACGGCCTCGTCCTGGCCGATGACGCGCTTATGCAGCTCGCCCTCCAGGCCCTTGAGCTTGTCGAGCTCGCCCTGCATCATCTTGGACACGGGCACGCCGGTCCAGGCGCTCACGACCTCGGCGATCTCATCGGAGGTCACCTGCTCGTTGAGGCCCTCGCCGTCCTGCTGCTTTTGTGCCTCGAGCGCAGCCTCGGAATCCTGAATCTGCTGCTGCAAACCCGGAATCACGGAGTAGCGCAGCTCGGACGCACGGCCCAGGTCGCCGTTGCGCGTCGCGCGCTCCTCTTCGCTTCTGGCCTCGTCGAGCTGCCCCTTGAGCTCCTGCACGTGGTCGATGGCGTTCTTCTGGTTGAGCCAGCCGGCCTTTTGCACGTTGAGCTTTTCTTGGACCTCGGCAATCTCCTGGCGCAGGGCCTCCAGACGCTCCTTGGAGGCGTCGTCGGTCTCCTTCATGAGCGCCTGTTCCTCGATCTGCAGCTGGGTGAGCTGACGCGTGGTGGCGTCGATCTCGACCGGCATGCTGTCGAGTTCCATGCGCAGGCGGCTTGCGGCCTCATCGACCAAGTCGATGGCCTTGTCGGGCAGGAAGCGATCGGCGATGTAGCGATCGGAGAGGTCGGCGGCGGCCACGAGCGCGCTATCGGTGATGTGCACGCCGTGGAAGATCTCGTACTTCTCCTTGAGGCCACGCAGGATGGAGATGGTGTCTTCGACGGTAGGCTCGGAGACCATCACGGTTTGGAAACGACGCGCGAGCGCCGCGTCCTTCTCGATGTACTTGCGGTATTCGTCAAGCGTAGTCGCGCCGATCGCGTGCAGGTCGCCACGGGCGAGCGCCGGCTTGAGGATGTTGCCGGCGTCCATGGAGCCCTCGGTGGCACCCGCGCCCACGATGGTGTGGAGCTCATCGATGAACAGGATGACCTTGCCCTCGGACTTTTGCACTTCCTTGAGCACGGCCTTCAAGCGGTCCTCGAACTCGCCGCGATACTTGGCGCCGGCGACCAGCGCGCTCATGTCGAGCTCGATGAGGTCGCGGTCGCGCAGGGTGCTCGGTACGTCGCCGGCCACGATTCGCTGAGCAATGCCCTCGACGATGGCCGTCTTGCCGACGCCCGGCTCGCCGATAAGCACGGGGTTGTTCTTGGTGCGGCGGGACAGAACCTGAATAGTACGACGGATCTCGTCGGTACGGCCGATGACCGGGTCGAGCTTGCCGGCGCGAGCCAGATCGCAGATGTTGCGACCGTACTGCTCCAACGCCTCAAACTGCGTCTTGTCCTCGGCAGACGTCACGCGGTCATCGCCGCGCAGCTCCTCGTAGACTTGCTCGATGCGCTCCTTGGTAACGCCGGCGTCGCGCAGAACGCGGCCGGCCTCGCCCTTGTCCTCGGCAAGTGCCATCAGCAGATGCTCGGTCACCACAAAGCTGTCGCCCATCTTGGTGGCCTTCTTTTCGGCCTTCTCGATAACGCGGACGAGCTCGTTGGACAGGCCCATCTGCTGACCCTCGCCCGAAACCTTGGGCGCGTGGTCGATGGCGTCCTGGGTGGAGCGCGCAAGCTGGGCCGGGTCGGCACCGATGCGCTCGATGATCACGGAGATATTGCGCTCACCGGCACCGAGCAGGGCAGACAGCAGGTGAATCGGCTCCACCGCGCCGGCCTGCGCGTCGGCAGCCGTGCTCATGGCGGTCTGCAGCGCCTCGCGCGACGTCATTGCTAGCTTATCGATTCTCATGGAATCACCTCTCTTGGGGCGGCCGCCCTACGGGGCGGCTTCACGTTGTTCGAGAAGTATTGTTGCCAGCTTTGCGCGATCTTATACACAAATCTAAGTCTCTATATATAAGATTTTCTGAGTGATTGATGGATAGGGTACTGAGATGTCAGCCCGTCGCTGCCCAGGCGCACTACCATCTCGATCTATAACATCTAGCAGCCATTTTTGATCCTAGATGTTACAGATCGAGATGAAATGACCAGCGGCAACCGTTTGTCTCAATCTGTAACATCTACTCGGCAAATTAGGGTCTAACTGTTACAGATCGAGACAAGCCACGAAGGCTCATCTGAAAATCTAAATCTGTAACAGCAGGCTTACTTCCAACAGCCCAGATGTTACAGATCGAGACAAACGGAACCACCACAAAGGTGCCTGTCCCCTTTGTGGTGGTCCCAGTCTATTTTTAGCGTCCCACAAGATCCAACGAGAACACAGCGACGAAATCGAGAGCCACCGATAGCCCGTTCGCGCAGATATAGATGGAGATTCAAGACAAGGGTGCCGGCTTAAACGGCTTGGTTATCGTACGCCACAATACTCTCGTCATCGTCCCCGTCGTTTTTATAGTGCTTATAGTGAAAATAGCGGGTTTAGTGAGAATAGTATTGCGCAAAACTCGTGAACTCAATTTTTGACCCCTCGCCCAGAATGAGGGGAGGCAAATATTCCTATTAGAGATCGAATCGAAGCCCAATAGGGCCTTTTAGCCCCCCATTTCGAACGATCGCTTTCTTTTGAATATTGTCGTAAGCTTGTATCATTTATCTTAATGATTGCATATTGCATGAGAGGTGCCCACCGTGAAACGCTCCACCTATATCGGCCTGCTCGTCTTAGCGTTTGCAATTACCGCAGTCGGCGTAGGCATTATCTATCTCGCATTTCTCCCTGCCTCGGCGACGCAGGCGGCGGTTGAAACCATAAGCTATCCCATCGAAATCCTCACCGATATCGTCAAACCCGATTCAATCACCGTCGATTTCGACGGTACGCCCGCAGCGCTTGGGGTCAGCAACTATCCCCGAATCGAACTTGGAGCCACGCGCTATACCCAAGATGAGCAGCTTATCGGCAAGGCAACCAGTTTACTCAAAGGCAAGACGTTTAATCGATGGTACGGCGCCGCAATATATCGAGCCAAGAAAGGCCAAATGAATGGCGGGTATTATTCGACCCTTGAACTCGACACGGCAAACGGGAGCATACTGTGCAACGTCTCATACGACCCCGGCTACGTGGACAACGAAGGGCCGGGAGTCTATATCTCGGATGGCAACGTGATCTACGTCATGGAAGGCGACCAGACGGCAGTCGTCGATTTTATGGATCGGTGTACCGAGGATGCCTACGAACAAACCTGCGAGCCCGATCCGCAGACAGCGCGCGACAGCGGCTCAGCACGCACTTGGCTATTTGACGATGAAATAACCTGGGCCCCATCGAAATAAGGACCCGTCGGGCAGGCACCTTTGTGGTGGTTTCGGCTCCGATGTTCCACTGTCTCGATCTGTAACATCTAGCAGCCCCTTTGTGCCCTAAGTGTTACAGATTGAGATGAAATGATCGGCTGCGGACGTTTGTCTTGATCTGTAACAACTACTCGGTAAATTGGGGTCCAAATGTTACAGATCGAGATGGAACGCGGATCCCCGTCCGAAATTCTCAATCTGTAACACCAAGCCCGCTTTTAACAGCCCAGCCGTTACAGATCGAGACAAACGGAACCACCACAAAAGTGCCCGTCCCCTTTGTGGTGGTCCAAAAAAGAAGCCGCCCCAATAAAAAGGGGCGGCATCAAGCAGGTCCATTTATTAGCGTCCCTCAAGACCCAACGAGAACGCAAAAATGTAGCCCGGGGCTTACCCTTTCCCGAACGCGACCCTCGCGAAGCGCGTGAGCGAGCGGGAAAGGGTAAGCCCCGGGCGGACAATTAAGTGCGTTACTCGGCAGCGGCCTTGAACTTGTTGTAGTTGATCAGGCAGCCGGCCTTGACGATGGCACGCTCCTCGGCCGTCATATCGGCAATGTAGAGCTCAATCTGCTCGACCGCACCATCGGCGTGCACCACGTAGGCAGCGATGTTCTTCAGGTCGCCATCGAGCGCGGCACGGATACCCGGCACAAAGACGTAATCGCCCACCTCAAAGTTGGGCTCAGCCTCCATCTGGAAGGGCACCATGCCCCAGTTCATCACGTTGGAGCGATAGCGCTTGGTGGCGTACTCGTGGACGATGTTGGCCAGGCCGCCAATTACGCGCTGGCAGCTCGCGGCCTGCTCGCGGGCGCTGCCGTCGCCAGGCTTCTTGGCGTAAATCATGGAACCGAACTCGGTCGCCTTGGCATCGGCCGCGACACCCGCGCCGGCCAGCGCCTCAAACACACCGGCAAGCTCGGCATCGAGCGCCGCCAGGTCGCCCGCGGACTCGCCGGAAACGCGACGCTTCTCCACAGCGTCGACCTCCTTGGAGCGACCCACGTAGGCCGGGTCGCGGCGGCTGAGCGTAAACTCAGCCAGGCCCAGCGGATTGGAGCGGAAGGAGCTCGTCTCGCCCGAGGGAATGAGCTCGTCGGTCGTGGTGACCGGGTCCATGATCTTGGAGCACACCTTGAGCAGGATATCGTCGCCGAGCGGCTCCATCGCGGGCCACGGCTTGATGTTGGGGCCCTCAACCAGCTCGTCGGCAGGCTCCGCCTTGCCAAAGCCCCAGTACACACGCTTTTTGTACGGTGCGTCATCAAAGGTGTACTCGCAGGCCTCGTCCCAAGTCTCCTCGGGCAGGTCGGTCGCCGGCGTCAGAACGCCGCCGTTGGCAGCCGTCGCCGCAATGGAGCGGGCGTCCATCAGGGCCACGGCGCTCAGCTGGCCATTGCCCGGCTTGGAACCCTCGCGGTTGGGGAAGTTGCGCGTGGTGTGGCGAATGGACAGGCCGTTGTTGGCGGGCGTGTCGCCGGCGCCGAAGCACGGGCCGCAGAACGCCGTGCGCACGATCGCGCCGGCCTCCATGAGGTCGTAGATATAGCCGCGACGTGTAAGCTCGAGTGCCACGGGCTGGCTCGTGGGATAGACCGACAGCGAGAACTCGCCGCAGCCGGTGTTGGCGCCCTTGAGCACGCGGGCAGCCTGGACCACGGAGTCGTAGTTGCCGCCCGAGCAGCCGGCGATAACGCCCTGCTGCACGTGCAGCTTGCCGTCGACGATTTTGTCGAGCAGACTAAAGTGTGTCTTGCCCTCGCCGATCTTGGCGGCCTCGAGCTCGACCTCGTGCAGGATGTCCTCGAGGTTCTCGTTGAGTTCGTCGATCTCAAAGCCGTTGGAAGGATGGAACGGCAGCGCGATCATGGGCTTGACGCTCGACAGGTCGACCTCGACGCAGCCGTCATAGTAGGCGACATCGGCGGGCTTGAGCTCGCGGTAGTCGTCACCGCGGCCGTGCATGGTCAAAAACGCGTGTGTGTCCTCGTCGGTAGCCCAGATGCTCGACAGGCAGGTGGTCTCGGTGGTCATGACGTCAACGCCGTTGCGGTAATCGGTCGTCATGCTCGAGATTCCGGGGCCCACAAACTCCATGACCTTGTTCTTGACGTAGCCCTTGGCAAAGACGGCGCGAATGATGGCGAGCGCCACATCGTGCGGGCCGACGCCGGGGCGCGGGGCGCCCGTGAGGTAGATGGCCACGACGCCGGGATAGGCGACATCGTAGGTGTCGCGCAGCAGCTGCTTTGCCAACTCGCCGCCGCCCTCGCCCACGGCCATGGTACCCAGGGCACCATAGCGGGTGTGCGAGTCGGAACCCAGGATCATCTTGCCGCAGCCGGCGAAGTTCTCACGCATAAAGGAGTGGATGACGGCGATGTGCGGCGGAACGAAGATGCCGCCGTACTTCTTGGCCGCGGAAAGGCCAAAGACGTGATCGTCCTCGTTGATGGTGCCGCCCACGGCGCACAGCGAGTTATGGCAGTTGGTGAGCACGTAGGGCAGCGGAAACTGCTCCATGCCCGAGGCGCGCGCCGTCTGGATGATGCCGACAAAGGTGATGTCGTGGCTCGCCATAGCGTCGAAGCGAATCTTGAGCGCCTCGGGATCTCCGGACGTATTGTGTGCCTGGAGGATCGAATACGCGATGGTGCCGCGCTTAGCATCCTCGGGCGTCTGCGTAATACCGCGCTCGGCAGCCTCGGCCGCAGGCACAACCTCGCTGCCGCCGCACAGGTAAATGCCGTCCTCGTACAGCTTGACCATACTGTCTCCCACTCTGCCCAAAAGATTTGGGCGCATAGCATACATTCGTTCAATATCGTGCCATAGAACGGTTGCGAGTGGGTTACGAATCTACACGTTCACTTTATCTCAGTAAAGTAAAGGACGAGCCCGGTGTGGGGCCGGCAGATTTGGCGCAAGAGTGTCCCTTTCGACTAGTCATTTAAGAACGTCCCCAATGACTACCCATAACAACGCCGATGTTTTGGCGCAGACAGCGAAAGCCCGCCAGAGCGAGCAAGGTGCCTTGAAACAAGGCGGCATTGACCTTCTGGTCATGCCGCCGAAGTTGAAAGGCAGATTGCCGCTCGGGCGGGCTTGCAGCGTCGAGCCGTTACGCGGTTTGGTAAAACCGCGTAACTACAGATCCCCGCCGGCGCCCAGTAGCTTGCGCATGACCTGTTCGGGGTTAACCGAGCCGTCGCGCGGAGCCAGGGCGGTGATCTTCTTCTGCATCTTGTACTCGTGTAGCTCGTCCTCGAGCTGGCGAACGCGGGCGCGAAGCTTCTCGTTTTCGCGATCGCGCTCCTCGGCACGCTCCTTCATATCGAGGATGCGCACCACGCCGGCAAGGTTGATGCCCTCGTCAGTCAGCTGGTTGATGAGCTCCAGGCGCTCGATATCGGCACGCGAATACAGACGCGTGTTGCCGCCCGAGCGCTGGGGGTTCACCAAGCCCTTGGACTCGTAGACGCGCAGAGTCTGCGGGTGCATGCCGGTCAGCTCGGCCGCCACGCTGATCATGTACAACGGTTTGTTCCTATTGTCCTCGGCCATGCTACCTGACCCCTTTCCGTCTCGTTATCGTCCATCATAAGCCCGCGGGCGTGGGCGTGCGCCGCGACCGCCCTAGTACGTCGCCTTGTAACGATTGACCTTCTCGCGATAGTCGCGCGTGTCGGCCTCGCGCAGCTTGGTCATGGCATCGCGTTCATCGTCGGACAGGTTCGTGGGAACCTGCACCTTGATCTCGACGAGCAGCGCGCCCGTGCGGCCACGGTGCTTAACATCGGGCGCGCCCATCTCCTTAAAGCGGAACTTCTTGCCCGTCTGGGTGCCCGCCGGCACCTTCAGACGAACCGTCGCGCCGCCGGGTGTGGGCACATCCACCGTGCAGCCGAGCGCCGCCTCGTAAACCGAGATCGGTACCTCCATGGTCACATCGGCACCCTTGCGCTTAAACAGCGGGTGCTCCTCCACATGCGTGGTCACGACCAGGTCGCCGCGCTCGCCACCCGCAACGCCATACTCGCCGCGACGCTTGTAGCGTAGTTTGCCGCCGTCGACCGCACCTGCGGGAACCGAGACCGTAATGGTTTGCTGCTCGCCCGTCGAGGGAATGCGATAGGTGACCTTGTGCGTCACGCCGCGAAACGCGTCCTCGGCCGTCACGTCGACAGTCAGCGACAGGTCGCCGCCCTTGCGAGCACGGCTGCGACCCGCACCGGCACCGGCATTACCCGCAGCCCCGGCAAAGCCCGAGCCCCAATCGCTGCCCCAAGCGCCGTTGCCGCTAAAGATGCTGTCGAAGATATCGCCCCAGCCGCTGGCGCCCGCGCCGGCACCGTAGCCGCCGCCATACGCGCCGCCCGCGCCCGGCATGCCGCCGAACATGAGCATCTGGTCGTACTCTTTGCGCTTCTTCTCGTCCGAAAGCGTCTCGTAAGCCTCGCTAATCTCCTTGAACTTGGCCTCGTCGCCGCCGGCATCGGGGTGATATTTTTGCGCGAGCTTGCGAAACGCGCTCTTGATCTCTTTGTCGGAGGCGCTCTTGGATACGCCCAGGATGTCATAGAAGGTTTTGCCTGCAGCCATCGTAGCTCCTCTCCTGTTTCATCCGCCGCCCAGCGGGCGGCGGCTCATGCTTTCATATGGCACTAGGCCAGAAAGGGCCCCGGGTGTTGCCCCGGGGCCCTTCTCAATTACTCCTCGGTGCTCTCGGCCGTATCGGCCGTAGCATCCTCGGGCGCCGCTTCGGGCTCCGGTGCGGGGCGCTTCTCGCCACCGTAGGTCACCGTCACCATCGCGGAACGCAGGATGCGATCCGCCATGCGGTAGCCCTTCTGGTACACGTCGTTGACAGTCTCGTCGTACTGCGATGCGTCCTCGACACGCCCCACGGCCTGGTGCTCGAGCGGATCGAACGCCTCGCCCTTGGGGTCGATAGGCTCAACGCCCTCGTGCGCAAACACATCGAGCAGCTTGGCATGTACCGCGTCAACGCCATCGACGAACTGCTTAAAGTCGTCGGAAAGCTCTTGGCTGCGGGCATGGTCGATTGCGCGCTCGATATCGTCGATCACCGGCAACAGCGCGGTGACAAGCTTCTCGGTCGCGCGCTCGCGCTCGGCGATGCGCTCGTTGGCGGTGCGGCGACGGAAGTTCTCCCAGTCGGCCTGCAGACGGGCGGTGCGCTCGGTAGCGTCCTTCGCCTTGTCCTCGGCGGCCTTCTGAGCCTCTGCCGCAGCATCGAGCTCATTGCGCACATCGGCAAGCTCCTTTTGGGCCTGCTCGAACTTGAGCTTAAAGTCGTTGTCGGCGGCTTCTTCACCGGCGCGGATAGCGGCTTCCACCATCTCGTCCTCGGTCATCGTCGCCTCCTTGTTAGAATCCTCTACCTGGTTCTCGGCAGCCTCGGCGGCCGGGGCCTCGTTGGCCTCGGTATCGTCAACGGCCTCTACGGGAATCTTCACGTCCTTCTCCTCAGAGTCAACGGGGGCGGCGCCAGCGGCGGCCGCCTCCGTGCGAGCTTTACGGGCGGACATGATTACTTGTCCTCGTCGTCCACAACCTCGTAGTCGGCGTCGACAACGTCATCGTCGGCGGGCTGGGCACCGGCGGCACCGTCGGTCTGCTGCTGAGCGTCGGCGTAGACAACCTGAGCCAGCTCGTAGGCCACGGACTGCAGGGACTCGCCAGCGGCCTTGATGGCCTCGACGTCAGAGCCCTCGAGCGCCTTCTTGGCGTCGGCGATAGCGGCCTCGGCCTTGGACTTCACGTCGGCGGAAACCTTGTCGCCCAGCTCGTTGAGGGTCTGCTCGGTGGAGTAGCACAGGCTATCGGTCTGGTTGCGGACCTCGACCTCTTCCTTCTGCTTCTTGTCCTCCTCGGCATGAGCCTCGGCGTCCTTGACCATACGATCGACTTCGTCGTCGGACAGAGCGGTGGAGCCAGAAATGGTGATCTGTTGCTCCTTGCCGGTGCCCTTGTCCTTAGCGGAGACCTTGACGATGCCGTTGGCGTCGATGTCGAAGGTGACCTCGATCTGCGGCACGCCGCGGCGGGCAGCCGGGATGCCGGTCAGCTGGAACTTACCGAGCGACTTGTTGTCGCGGGCAAGCTCGCGCTCGCCCTGGAGCACGTTGATCTCGACGCTGGTCTGGTTGTCGGCAGCGGTGGAGTAAACCTCGGTCTTGGAGGTCGGGATCGTGGTGTTGCGGTCGATCATCTTGGTCATGATGCCGCCCATGGTCTCGACGCCCAGCGACAGCGGGGTAACGTCGAGCAGCAGGATGCCCTCGACGTCGCCGGTGAGCACGCCGCCCTGGACGGCAGCGCCGTCGGCAACGACCTCGTCGGGGTTCACGGACATGTTGGGCTGCTTGCCGGTCATGGTCTTGACCAGATCCTGGACGGCGGGCATACGGGTGGAGCCGCCGACGAGGATGACCTCGGTCAGATCGGAGAGCTTGAGCTTAGCGTCGCGCAGGGCGTTGGTGACAGGCTGCTTGCAGCGCTCGAGCAGGTCGCGGGTGATCTTCTCGAACTCGGCGCGGGTCAGCGTGTAGTTGAGGTGCAGCGGGCCAGACTGGTTCATGGTGATGAACGGCAGGTTGATGGTGGACTGCTGGGCGGCGGAGAGCTCCTTCTTGGCGTTCTCGGCGGCCTCCTTCAGACGCTGCAGGGCCATGGGGTCCTGACGCAGGTCGACACCGTTCTCCTGCTGGAACTTATCGGCCATCCAGTCGATGACGCGCTGATCCCAGTCGTCGCCGCCCAGGTGGTTGTCGCCCGAGGTGGACAGAACCTCAAACACGCCGTCAGCGAGGTCAAGGATGGAGACGTCGAAGGTGCCGCCGCCCAGGTCGAAGACCAGGATGCGCTGGTCGGTACCCTGCTTGTCCAGGCCATAGGCAAGAGCAGCAGCGGTCGGCTCGTTGACGATACGCTTGACGTTGAGGCCGGCGATCTTACCGGCGTCCTTGGTGGCCTGACGCTGGGCGTCGTTGAAGTAGGCCGGGACGGTGATGACGGCGTCGGTGACGGTCTCGCCCAGATACTTCTCGGCGTCGGCCTTCATCTTTGCGAGCGTCATGGCGCTCACCTGCTCGGCGGTGTAATCCTTGCCCTCGATATCGACGACGGCACGGCCACCCTGGCCCTCCTTGACCTCATACGGCACGGTCTTGATCTCGGAGGTGCACTCGGAGTACTTGCGGCCCATGAAGCGCTTGATGGAGAACACGGTGTTCTTGGGGTTGGTGACAGCCTGGTTCTTAGCGGCCTTACCCACGACGCGGTCGCCGTCGGCACGGAAGCCCACGACGGACGGGGTGGTGCGGTCGCCCTCGGCGTTCACGATAATGGTCGGAGAACCGCCCTCGAGAACGGCCATTGCGGAGTTAGTAGTACCAAGGTCGATACCAAGAATCTTACTCATTAGAAATTCCCTCTCTCTTTTGCGTTCGCGCCGCCTCGACGGTCTGTCGCGCGGCGCTTCGGCTTGTCTTTCAGGATGTAGTGTATCCCCTTATGGGCCGGAATATACAAAATCTAAGTCAATTCATATAAGATTTCTTATCTCTGAGAGTTTAGGTTCTCAAATGCGCAGGTAGATGCACTGTTTGAGTTCTCGGCAGATCTATTGAGATCTATGTAGAGATGGCTGAGGTTTGGGCTTGGGAGCGCACATGGCGGCCCCGGGCTTCCCTGGGGAAAGTTCGACCCGTTTCTCGGCTAAATAACGGGATGCGCTTTCCGCAAGCACGCTCAATCGCCCTATATTTCAAGTCACCTGTAGCTAACATTTGCGCAGCTCAACGGCCTCACCTGCATGTTTTTTAGTAAGCCGTGGCATACTCGGCGAACGGTATGAAGATGCCGGTCAGAGGGTATTGCAAACGGTCGCTCCCGTGGTATGTTTTTGCCCGAATCAAACCGACGCGCATCGCCTGTAGCGTCGGTCAACAGAGAGGAAACTACCATGGCTCATCCCGTAATTGATGCCGACGAGTGCATCGCTTGTGGCGTTTGCGTCGATTCCTGCCCCGCTGGCGTTCTGGAGCTCCAGGACGTCGCTACCGTCGCTGACGAGGATTCCTGCGTCGCCTGTGGCGCTTGCCAGGACGCTTGCCCCGCCGGCGCGATCACCGAGATCGTCGAGGAGTAACAGCTCTCCCACCTGCACACTCAAAAGTACACCGTGCACAAAAAGGAGGCCTCCGCATCGCCGCGGAGGCCTCCTTTTGTTTGTATAGGCAGCTAATTGGGGACAGGGCTACCTTGGCAGTTGCGGTGGAATAGTTCCCGATTCATTGCTTAGGTGCCGCTTTTAGGAACTATTTCACCGCAACTTATAAAGACAGTATCGGGCTAGGACAAATCATCCTCGTAGGGCATCAGGTCTGCCAGATAGCCTTTCTCCTTGAGTATGGCCTCGATCTCGTCGAGGGTTTGCTCGTCATCTGCCGCAATGCGATGGAAGTGATAGCCACTCGTCACCGTTAATAGCGGAAAGCTCTTGCCACTCTCGATATCGTGTAGGTAGCGCTCGACGTCGCGACGATTGCGGATGTCCAGGTCGGCTGTGATCTTACCGTACACGCGGTGGTTGACGATCACGTTGAGCACGGCGCCGCCCGCGTCGACGATGCTCGTGAGCTCATCGCCCGCCTGCTCCACGCCGTGGCGTACCTTGACCAGACGCGTGGGCACAGCCGGGCTGCTCGCTGCCTCCTGTAGCACATAGCCGCGATTGGTGGCGACAATATCGTGCCCGTCGGCGCGCAGCAGGGCGATGTCCTGCACCACAACCTGACGGCTCACGCCCACCTCGCGGGCAAGCGCACTGCCCGAGACAGGATCTTTGGCTTCCTCGAGCACGGCCATGATGGAACGGCGACGCTCGCGGGCGTCCATTATTTACCGTCCAGTAGACGCAGGTGCTTAAGCGAGAGGTCGAGGATCGGCGCAGAGTGCGTCAGAGCGCCCGAACTAATATAGTCAACACCCAGGTCGGCCAGGGCGCGAATGTTGTCGGCGTCTACGTTGCCCGAGCACTCGGTCTTGGCACGACCGGCGATAAGCTCAATCGCAGTAGCCATGTCATCGTGGGTCATGTTGTCGAACATGATGATGTCGGCACCGGCCTCCACGGCCTCGCGTACCATGTCCAGGTTCTCGCACTCAATCTCGACCGTCGCGGTAAACGACGCATGGGCGCGCGCCATCTCAATCGCGCGCGCCACGCCACCGGCGGCGTCGATGTGGTTGTCCTTGAGCATGACAGCCGTCGACAGGTTATAGCGGTGGTTGCTGCCACCACCGATCTCGACTGCGGCCTTCTCGAAGACACGCATGCCCGGCGTGGTCTTGCGCGTGTCGACAAGCACGGTCTTGGTGCCCTCGAGCGCAGCCGCCATCCGATGCGTGTAAGTAGCGATGCCGCTCATGCGCTGCAGGTAGTTGAGCGCCACGCGCTCGCCCGAAAGCAGTACGCGCGCATCGCCGCGCACCTGGCCCACGTGGTCGCCGGCGTGCACCTCGTCGCCGTCCGCGACATCTAACAACACAGAGCTCTGCGGATCCAGCAGCTCAAAGGTGCGAGCGAACACATCCAAGCCCGCGATGATGCCATCGGCCTTGGCGATAAGCTCCACCGTGGCGGGACGCGCCGTGGGACACACGCTCGCCGTGCTCACGTCCTCAAAGGTAATGTCCTCGCGCAGAGCCTGCAGAATCAGATCATCGACGACGAGCTTCATGGTAATGGGATTCATGGTCTACTCCTCCACGGCCTGCGTGCCGGCGGCACGGGCCAAATCATCGATTGCAAGGGTATCGGCACTCAGGGCGCGGTGACGCCCGTCAAGCGCGGGCTCACCGGCCTGCTCCACGGCCAGTGACTCGCCGGTACGCATGTACCACGCGGCGCGACGACCCCAGACCAGCGCCTCGAGCAGGCTGTTCGATGCAAGGCGGTTCTTGCCGTGCACGCCATTGCAAGCCGTCTCGCCGGCGGCGTAGAGCTCGGGCATCGAGGTACGGCCGTCCTTGTCGACCCACACGCCGCCCATAAAGTAGTGCTGCGTGGGCGTAACGGGAATGGGCTCATCCAGGATGTCGCGACCGTCCTCCAGGCAGCGCGCGCGAATGTTGGCGAAGTGCCCGGTCACCACGTCGCGCTCGACGGGGGCAAAGCTCAGCCACTCGTGCTCGGCGCCGTCCTGCTTCATCTGCTCGCGGATGGCGGCGGTGACGACGTCGCGCGGCTGCAACTCGTCGGTAAAACGCTCGCCGGCGGCGTTGAGCAAAATCGCGCCCTCGCCGCGGCAGCTTTCGCTAATCAGGAAGGTGCGGCCCGGCTGCGGCGAGAACAGTCCCGTGGGATGGATCTGCACGTAGTCCAGGTGCTCCATCTTAATGCCATGCTCCTGAGCGATATAGCAGGCATCGCCCGTGAGCTGCGGGTAGTTGGTCGAGTGGTCGTATACGCCGCCGATGCCGCCCGTTGCCCACAGCGTATGGCGGGCATGGATCTTAAAGGGCTCGCCGGCATGCACGTCCTCAGCGGCATTTGTCAGCTCGTCGGCGGGGCGAGCTGAATCGTCCTCGTCCACGGAAACGGCGACGACGCCGGTGCACGCCGTGGCGCCATCGCGCTCGGCAGTCAGGATATCGGTCATGGCAACGTGTTCGAGAATCTGCACGTTGTCCAGCTTGCGGACAGCCTGGAGCAGTTTGGTCGTAATCTCCTTGCCCGTAATATCGGCATGGAAGGCGATGCGCGGGCGGCTGTGCGCGCCCTCGCGGGTAAAGTCGAGGCTGCCGTCGGCCTTGCGCTCAAAGTCCACGCCCATGGCCAGCAGGTCATTGATGACCGAACGGCTCGAGCGAATCATGATGTCAACACTCTCGCGGCGGTTCTCGTAATGGCCGGCGTGCATGGTGTCCTCAAAGAAGGCATCGTAGTCAGAACCCTCGGGCAGTACGCAGATGCCGCCCTGCGCGAGCATCGAATCGCACTCATCGACGGCACCCTTGGAGAGCATGATTACGCGCGTGCTCGTCGGCAGATTGAGAGCCGCATACAGGCCCGCCACGCCGCAACCGGCAATGACGACGTCGCACTCCATGTCGGAGTATTGTTTGGTTTCCACAGGAATCCTCTCCCTTGTAATGTGACATAAGGGATGATCCCTCATGTCACATTGGCTTAGCGCGCCGCGTACTCGAGCATGCGGTCGAGCGTGAGCTTGGCCTGATCGGCGGCCTCGTCCGACACGCCAATCTGCACCTCGCCCTCGCCCGTCTCCAGGCAGTGCACGAGCTTTTCGAGCGTGATGAGATCCATGTTGACGCAGGTAGGCTGCACCGCGGGAAAATAGAACTTTTTGCCGGCGCCCTCGCAGCGGCGCTCGAGCTCGTAGAGCACACCGCGAACCGTCACGATGATGAACTCGCTCGCGTCCGACTCCTCGGCATATTTGATGATGCCGGCAGTGGAGCCGATGTAGTCGGCCTCGGCCAGGACGTCGGCCTTGCACTCGGGGTGCGCCAGCACGAGCGCGTCGGGGTGCGCCTCCTGCGCGTCGACGATCTGCTCGACGGTGATGATGTGATGACGCGGGCAGTAGCCATTGTTGAGGATGACGTGCTTTTGCGGCACCTGCTCGGCTACGAAGCGGCCCAGGTTTTGATCGGGGATGAACAGGACATGCTGCTGCGGCAGCTCGGACACGATCTTGACGGCGTTGGAGCTGGTGACGCACACATCACTCCAGCTCTTGATCTCGACCGTCGAGTTGACGTAGCAGACCACGGCAAGGTCGTCGCCGTACTCGGCGCGCGCCGCGTCGACCGTCTCGCGCTTGACCATGTGCGCCATGGGGCAGTCCGCACCCGGCTCGGGCAGCAGCACGGTCTTGGTGGGGTTGAGCAGCTTGGCGCTCTCGCCCATAAACTCCACGCCGCACAGCACGATAGTCTGCTGCGGCAGGCTTTTGGCAAGCTTTGCCAGGTAAAAGCTGTCGCCGACGTAATCGGCAACGGCCTGGACCTCGGGCGCCACATAGTAGTGCGCCAGGATCACCGCGTCACGTTGGGTTTTTAGTTGCTGAATGGCCTCGACGAGCTCTGCGGGCACCAATGCCGCGCGCTCCGTTGCCGTCGTTGCCGATGCCAGGCCGGCCGCAATGTCGCGTGCAAGCTCCGATGCATCCATGTTCGCGCTCTGTGCCATCAAGGCCCCTCTCTTTTGGCGAATCTTGGGGCTTTAGTATGACACCTGGCTTTACAGCTGACAAGACAGCTGTAAAGCCAGGTGTAAAGTTGGAATAAAGATTCAATCATGGGGCGGGTCCATTTTCGAACTGACAAGCTGAGGATAGTTGAAAATGGACCCGCCCCAAGATTCGAGCAGCCCTTTTGTCCTGGCCCGAGAGGCAGTGGTCAAAAAAGGCCAAATATGAGTACTGTCACCAAATTAGTAGCAGCGATTTTCCGGTCCAGATCAGCAAAATCGCCTTGTTTGGAGCCCGATCGTGACTCTGACGGACGAAAATCGGGTAGCGCACAGAGATGTGGTGTAAGAGGCGGGGCATGCCC
>NZ_QSQO01000028.1:0-28142 GCF_003436775.1 Collinsella sp. TF11-5AC | reverse complement strand
CCTTCCTCTGAGAAGTTCGCGAAGCCCACTTCTCAGAGGAAGGCACCCGCCCGGAGGCGGCCCCAGCGCGAGACCGTCCCGGATGTTATTCGTTGTCGCCTGCGGTCATCTGCGTTGCGGAGAGTGCGCCGTCGGCAGCAGTTGCGGCTGCGGCGTCGGGCCAGACCCAGTCGGTAAAGGCCGGGTGATCGTAGCCCTCATCGCACGCGAACTCAAAGGCCTCGGTGCGGAATGCCTCCCACTTATCAATCTGCTCGGCAAACTTATCGGCGTCGACCATGCGCAGCACGTCCGCGGCCAGTGCCCAGCGGTCCATGTTGTTCAGGCGCAGCATGTCGAACGGCGTTGTCGTGGAGCCTTTCTCCTCGTAGCCGTGGACGCGGAAGGCGTCGTGGCCGGGGCGGTTCCAGATCAGGCGGCGAATCGTGCCGGCATAGGCGTGGAACGCGAAGAGGACAGGCTTATCGCCGCAGCCGAACAGCTCAGCCCAGCGCTCGTCACTGAGAGCCTGGTCGTTCTCGCAGACGTTCTGAATCTTGAGCAGGTCGACCACGTTGACGAACCATACCTTGATGCCCAGCTCGCGCAGCATGTCGGTTGCAACCAGAGCCTCAAGCGTCGGCACGTCACCGCAGGTGGCGACCACGACGTCGGCCTCGGCGAGCGAATCGGCGGTCGATGCCCACTCCCAGGTCGCAACGCCCTCGGCGAGCTCCGCCTTGGCCTCGTCGACCGTCTGGAAGGTCGGAGCAGGCTGCTTGCCGCAGAAGATGGCGTTGACGCAGTCAGTGGACTGGTAGACGCGCTCGGCCACGGCGAGAGCCATGTTGGCGTCGGCCGGATAGTAGGCGTTTACGATGTGCGTGTCGTTGGCCTTGTTGAGCAGCAGGTCGATAAAGCCGGGGTCCTGATGCGAGAAGCCGTTGTGGTCCTGACGCCAGACGTGGCTCGACAGCAAAATGTTAAGGCCGCTGATGGGGGCACGCCACGGAATCTCGCGCTTGGTAGCCTCGAGCCACTTGCAGTGCTGGTTGACCATGGAGTCGACCACATGGACAAAGCTCTCGTAGGAGCTCCACACGCCGGAACGGCCAGTGAGCACGTAGGCCTCGAGGAAGCCCTCGCATTGGTGCTCGGACAGCTGCTCGACGACCTTACCGGAGCCTGCCAGCAGCTCGTCGTTGGCCTCGTCCTCGTAGAAGCCGGCGTCCCACTGCTTCTTGGTCACCTTGTAGGCAGCCTGCAGGCGGTTGGACGCGGTCTCGTCGGGACCGAAGATGCGGAAGTCATCCATGTTCTTGGCCAGAACGTCGGCAGTGTACTCACCAAAGACGCGGGCGGCCTCGGTGGAGCCCCAGCCATGACCATTAGTGTCGACGGGGACCTCGTGGGCATGAATATCGGGCAGCTCGAGCTCGCGACGCACCTTACCGCCGTTCGCGTTGGGGTTGGCGCCGATGCGCAGCTCGCCGGTCGGCATAAAGGCCGTCACCTCGGGGCGCACCTGGCCCTCGGGCGTAAAGAGCTCCTCGGGCTTGTAGGAACGCAGCCACTCGCGCAGCACGCGGAAGTGCTCGTGGGTGTCCTTGGCACTCGCCAGCGGCACCTGATGCGCGCGCCAGGAGTCCTCGGTCTTCTTGCCGTCGATCTGCTTGGGGCAGGTCCAGCCCTTGGGCGTGCGGAACACAATCATGGGGTAGGCCGGGCGGACCACGGTCTCGCCTGCGGCGGCCTGGGCCTGCGCGGTTGCCTTGATGTCACAGATCTCATCGAAGACCTGCTCAAACAGGGCAGCGAAACGCGCATTAATGCTTGCGTGGCTCTCGTCGTCAAAGCCGGCGACAAAGAAGTGCGGCTTATAGCCCATGCCCTCAAAGAACTTGGTGAGCTCTTCGTCGGACACGCGGGCGAGGATGGTGGGGTTGGCGATCTTGTAGCCGTTGAGGTGCAGGATCGGCAAAACGATACCGTCGGTTGCCGGGTTCACGAGCTTGTTGGATTGCCAAGAGGTCGCGAGCGGGCCGGTCTCGGACTCGCCGTCGCCCACCACGGCCACGGCCAACAGGCTCGGGTTGTCCATGACGGCACCGTAAGCGTGGCTGAGCGTGTAGCCGAGCTCGCCGCCCTCGTGGATGGAACCGGGCGTCTCGGGCGCAAAGTGGCTCGGGATGCCGCCGGGATAGGAGAACTGGCGGAAGAACTTCTGCAGGCCTGCCTCGTCATTGGTGATGTCGGGGCGAATCTCGCGGTAGGTGCCGTCGAGCAGCGACTGAGCAGTACCGGCGGGGCCACCGTGACCAGGGCCCATCAAGAAGATAGCATTCTGGTTGTGGTCGGCGATCAGTCGATTGACGTGACCGAGCAGGAAGTTGATGCCGGGCGTGGTGCCCCAGTGGCCAACCAGGCGGTGCTTAACGTCCGGACGACCGAAGTCGCGCACCTCACCGGTTTTCTCGTCGACAAAGTCGGGGCGCATTAGCGGGTTAGAGCGAAGGTAGATCTGACCGACGGACAGATAGTTCGATGCGCGCCAATACAGGTCGACGCCCTCGAGCTCGGAAGCCGGCACCTCGTGGCCCAGCTTTTGCCACGGCGTCCCCAGTGTTTTAGCCATTGTTTATGTCCCTTCGCTGTGCGGTCACCCTCCAATACGGCAACCTTTCGTTGGGACCAGTATATTTGCTAAAACGTTTTATCATGGTGAAAAAACGTTTTATCACCCTTATCAATCCCATCGATTAGCAAAACGCGACATTCACCTGCGGCGTTGATTGTCACAGGTGCTCCACATTCGGTCTCTGCAAATTGGTAAACGTGTTTAGTTGTGTTTAGTAAGCTCGAGCACGCTGTCCTTAACGATAAGCTCCGGCTCCAGAACGACCTCTTCGGCACGCCTGCCGCCCCTACCGGCAAGACGCTTGGACATGCAGCCAAAAGCATGCTCCGCAAGGACACCAGGGTCCTGCTCAATCGCGGTCAGCGCCGGCTCAAAGAGAACGTCGGCCGCCGAGTTGTCATAGCTCACCACCGAGATATCGCCCGGGATGCTCTTCCCCATCTCGTGTAAGCGCTTGAGCAAACCGAGGGCAATGTTATCTGAGCTTGCGAACACGGCAGTGGCGTCAGTTGCGAGCACTGCCTCCGAGGCCTCGTATGCGCTCGGAATGTAGTACTCGCTCTCAAACTCCAAACGCGCGTCGATCGGCAGGCCAACCTCGCGCAGCGCGCGCTCATAGCCGGCAAGTCGCTTGCGACCCGTATTGGAGCGGCGCGCGTTAACCAGGCAGGCAATGCGGCGGTGGCCTTGCTCGATCAGATAGCGGGTGGCCATATAGCCGCCCATCTCGTGGTCGAACATCACCTTGTCGCACTCGAGTCCCTCAATGGCACGGTCGACCATTACGGCCGGGATGGGCAGGTGGCTGACTTCTTCGCGCAGGGCGCGGTCGTCGGAGAACTCGTCGCCCACGACCAGGAAGACGCCATCAACGCCGCGCGTCACCAGCTGGCGCAGCAGCTCCAGATCGTCATCGGCGCTTCCGCCCGAGCTGGTAATGAAGAGCGCATAGCCGTCCTCGCGACAGCGCTTTTCCAAGCTCCCGGCGAGCGAGGCAAAAAAGCGGCTCTCGATGTTAGGGACGATAAGGCCCAGCGTGCGCGACTCGCGCATGACCAGACTACGCGCAATCTGGTTAGGAACATAGTGGTTGCGCGCCGCGACCTCCTTGATGAGCTTGCGGTTTTCTTCCGAGATGCGACAGGGCCGATTATTGAGAACAAGCGAGACCGACGAGGGGGAAAGCCCCACCTCCTGGGCGATCTGCTTGAGGGTGACTTTGTTGGCCATCTCGCTCCTTCCAGGTTTACGCGCAATCTCTTGAAAGTATAGCGACCGCCCCTCTACCTCGGTGATAAACACTTTACCAATCCGGTAGACGGCTGTTTTATCGCCGCCAGCGCACCAAATCCGTCCGGGTGGGGTATATTGCAATCGATTGATGACAACGACCACCAAAAGGCGGATATTCGTATGCACGAGAACGACTTTTTTAACGAGGACCTGCTGTGCGCGCTTGCTGGCGTTGCCGGCGAGGACAACGTGCTGATGAGCGAGCCCATGCGCGAGCACACCACGTTTAAGATCGGCGGCCCGGCCGACGTCTTTGTCACGCCCGATACCGAGCAGGGCCTCGTCGCCACGCTCGATACCTGCTATCGCTGCGATCTGCCCCTCACCATCGTGGGCAACGGCTCCGACCTGCTCGTCGGCGACAAGGGCATCCGTGGCGTCGTCGTGGCGCTGGGCGAGGGACTCTCCGACATTACGGTCGACGGCACGCACGTCACGGCGGCAGCCGGCGCCTTGCTTTCCGATGTCGCCGCTGCGGCAGCCGAGGCCGGTCTCACCGGCATGGAGCCCATCTCGGGCATCCCCGGATCGGTCGGCGGCGCCTGCTACATGAACGCCGGTGCCTACGGTGCCTGCATGGCCGATGTGCTGGGGTCCGTGCGCGTCTACAAACCCGCTCGCATGCTCGACGACGGCACCCGCGGCAGCGGCAACATCATCGAGTTCGATGTCGATGAGCTCAACCTGGGCTATCGCAAGAGCCGCATCGCCGACGACGGCTTTATCGTTCTTTCTGCCACCTTCAACCTCGCACCGGGCAACGCCGCGATGATCAAGGCCGACATGGACGGCTACCGCCAGCGCCGCGAGGACAAGCAGCCGCTCGACATGCCGAGTGCCGGCTCCACCTTCAAGCGCCCCGAGGGCTACTTTGCCGGCAAGCTCATCATGGATGCCGGCCTGCGCGGCCATGCTGTCGGCGGCGCGCAGGTGAGCGAGAAGCACTGCGGCTTCATCGTCAACGCCGACCACGCCACCGCCGCCGACGTCGACGAACTCATCCGCCACATTCAAGCAACCGTCAAGGACCAATTCGGAGTAGACCTACAACCCGAAGTCCACCGAATCGGCGAATTCCTTTAACAAAGAAGGCCCCGAAAGGGGCCTTCACTTTCTTTTATTCAGACAACCAGTCCGGTGAGTCGCGCCCCGAACCCGAGAGGGCTGGGACAGTCCGAGAGGCATAAGGTTGATCGCGAGTTCCGCACGAGCCGGAGAGCACTTAATGTGCTCTCCGCGCGAGCAGGACTGTCCGAGCAGGCAACCTTATGCCTCTCGGACTGTCCCGGCCCAACTCATCGTTACGACAGCGCAATACCGCCGAGCCAGCCCCAGCGCACGCCAGAGCCAGTACCGTAAAAGCTAATGAACGAATCGAGCGACTTAGACGTAATGGCACCCTCGTTGCTCATAACGATGCCGCCGCCAACGTAGATACCCACATGACCGTAGATAAGGCCCGGAGCACCCGTGCCGCTATGCGAGGAGTCGGCCACGATCATGCCCACCTGCAGCGCCGAGCGGTCGGAGCTATAGCACCAGGCGTTGAACATGTCACACGCGTTGCCGCCAAAGTAGCCAACGCCGGCGTTACGGAAGACATTGGTAACCCACGCCGCGCACCAGTTCTGACCCGGCGAAGGCGTGGAGTAGCACGCGTTGACGACGGCCTGCTGCTTGCCCGAGCCGGCATTCTGCTGCGGAGTTCCGGGCGCATACGATCCACCGCCCGAGCTCGAACCACCCGAGTAGGAATTGTTCTTGTTCGCGGCAGCCGCGGCAGCGGCGGCCTTCCTAGCGGCCTCCTCGGCCTGGGCGGCAGCGAGAATCTCGGAATCACGCTGAGCCATGAGCTCCTTGACGTCGTCGGAAAGACCGTTCAGCACGGTCTGGACCTCTTGCTGCTTGGCCTGCATATCCTGCATCTGAGCCATCTGCTGATCCTTGAGTTTCTCCAGGTCAGCCTTTTGTGCTTCGAGCTCGGTCTTCTGTGCGTCGAGCTCGGCCTGAATCGTCTGGATATCCTCGATGGCATCGCGGTCGCTCTTGTTGATCTTCTCAACGTAATGCGCGTTGGCGACGAGTTCCTCAAACGAGCCAGAGGCCAGCAGCAGCGACAGGATGTTCGTACCGCCGGACTTGTAGCTGGCGGCCACGCGATCGGAAAGGTCGTTGCGCTTCTTCTTGAGCTCGGCCTTCTTTTCATCGATCTGGGCCTGCGTGTCGTCAATCTTGCCCTGGACATTCTCGATGTCGTTGAGGGTCTGGGCATTCTTGTTGGCCAGCGCCGCATACTCATTTGCGATGCTGTCGAGCTGGGCCTGAACCTCGTCGAGTTGGGCCTGGGCGGCATTCAATTTATCGGTGGTTTCTTTGGAAGCCTCCGCCGCATGGGCGCGAGTGGGCAGGCCAAAAAGAACTGCCGCAGAAGCGGCGCCGAACAGGGCCTTAAGGGCAGTGCGGCGCGAGAGCTCCTGGGAAAGGATGGAATCGCTGTTTGGTGACATATGTACTCCGTTACATGCTTATTTATATGTCGCTCAACTCATACATATTAGCGTACATATGGCGCGTCCCAACGATTTCCACGAACGGCAGGAAACTACAAGGTCGGCGGCTCGTAAGCAATTGTCAAATTTGAGGTAACAATTGAGCAAGCTCTTATATGAGTACGTTAACATAATCCTCTGCTTTTCCTACAGTGCACCATTTGGGCGTCCCCGCCTGCGCTATACTCCCCTCTAGAAGTGTTCCTGATTCGATAGGAGACTACATGTCCAAAGCACTCGACCCCAAAGACACCTGCGTCCTCGTTACCGGTGGCGCCGGTTTTATCGGCTCGCACACCGTCGTTCAGCTGCTCGAGGGTGGCTACCAGGTCGTCATCGTCGATGACCTCTCCAACTCCAGCGCCGTTGCCATCGACCGCGTCAAGACCATCGTGGGCGATGAGGCCGCCAAGAACCTCACCTTCTACGAGGCCAACGTGCTCGACCGCGATGCGATGAACAAGATCTTCGATACCCATCAGATCGACCGCGTCATCCACTTTGCCGGCTTTAAGGCCGTCGGCGAATCGGTGAGCAAGCCCGTCGAGTACTACCACAACAATATCGAGAACACCCTGGTGCTCATCGATGTCATGCGCAACCACGGCTGCAAGTCCATCATCTTCTCGAGCTCCTCGACCGTCTACGGCGATCCGGACAATCCGCCCGTCACCGAAGAGGACCCCAAGAAGCCCGCGACCAACCCCTATGGTTGGACCAAGTGGATGATCGAGCAGATCCTCATGGACGTCCACACCGCCGACCCCGAGTGGGACGTCGTGCTGCTCCGTTATTTCAATCCCATCGGCGCCCATCCGTCGGGCCTGATCGGCGAGGATCCCAAGGGTATCCCCAACAACCTGGTGCCTTACGTCGCCCAGGTCGCCGTGGGCAAGCTCGAGGCCGTTCAGGTCTTTGGCAACGACTACCCCACCCCCGACGGCACCGGTGTGCGCGACTACATCCACGTGTGCGACCTGGCATCTGGTCACGTTGCCGCCCTCAACTGGATGAACGGCAAAACCGGCGTCGAAATCTTTAACCTGGGCACCGGCACCGGCACCTCGGTGCTCGAGGTCGTCGCTGCCTTCTCCAAGGCGTGCGGCAAGGAGCTGCCCTATGTGATTCGCGAACGCCGTGCCGGCGATATCGCTGCCAACTGGTGCGATGCCTCCAAGGCCGAGCGCATGATGGGCTGGAAGGCCCAGTACGATATCGCGGACATGTGCCGCGACAGCTGGAATTGGCAGAGCCATAACCCCAACGGCTTCGCCGACGCCGAGTAGCAAAAACCTACATACCGCTCTTGCCCCGATCTCACGATGTGAGACCGGGGCTTTTTCATGACGCGTAACCATTTACCGAAAATGGGCCAACTTTTTAATCTCGCCTATACATGTTTAAACAACATGTTCTACAATAGGGACATCGACTCTAAAACTCGGGACGGGCTGTTCACCCATCTGCAGGCCGATCCCACAACAAGAAGGTTGGTGAGCACATCCATGGAGCGTGCGAGCGGTGTTCTCATGCCCATCTCATCCCTGCCCGGACCGTACGGCATCGGCGGCTTTGGCTGGAACGCCTACGACTTTGTCGATTTCCTCGCCTCGTGCAAACAACATTATTGGCAGATTCTGCCCCTTACGACGACGAGCTATGGCGATTCTCCCTATCAGTCGTTCTCGGCCCGTGCGGGCAACCCCAATTTCATCGACTTTGCCGAGCTTATCGAGGCCGGCTATCTGGAGCAGTGCGATATCGACGGTGTTTATCTGGGCTCCGACCCCAACAACGTTGACTATGGCGCGATTTTTAGCGGCCGCCGCCGGATTCTCGACCGTGCCGCCGAACGCTTCGCCTCCGACAAGCCAGCCGATTTCGACGACTTTGTCCAGGCAAACGAAGACTGGCTCATTCCCTACTGCGAGTTCATGACCGTCAAAGAGGAGTGCGGACTCAAGGCCTTTTGGGAGTGGCCCGCAGAACTGCGCACCCGCGGCGAAGCATCTGCCAAGGTCTGCGCCGCCCATCCCGCGCGCATGCTCTACCACCAGATGACGCAGTACTTCTTTGACCGCCAGTGGAGCCGCCTTAAGGCCTATGCCAACGAGCACGACATCCTGATCATCGGCGACCTGCCCATCTATGTCTCACGCGACTCCGTCGAGATGTGGGCCACTCCCGAGCTCTTTAAGATCGACGCCGCCGGCAATCCTGTGAGCGTCGCCGGCACGCCGCCCGACCAGTTCTCGGCCACCGGCCAGTACTGGGGAAATCCCATCTACGACTGGGACGCCATGGAAGCCGACAGTTTCTCCTGGTGGGAGGGCCGCATCCGCGCCGCACTCAACATGTACGACGTTATCCGTCTGGACCACTTCCGCGGTTTTGAGGCATTTTGGGAGGTGCCGTTCTCCTCTCCCGATTCGTCATATGGTTCGTGGACGCAGGGACCCGGCCTCAAGCTCTTCAAGACGCTCGAGGAGAAGCTCGGCACGCTGCCTATTATCGCCGAGGACCTGGGCTTTCTTACCCCCGGCGTCATCGACATGCGCGATACCACGGGCTTCCCTGGCATGAAGATCCTGCAGTTTGCCTTTGAGGGCACCAACTCGTACTACCTGCCGCATAACTACATTGCCAACACCGTCGCCTATGTCGGTACGCATGACAACGAGACGGCGCGCGGCTGGTATGAGGGAACGGCCACCCCGCGTCAGCGCGAGCAGGCAGCCCTGTACACCCATCAGCAGGCAGGCGAGTCCATAGCTGACGCGCTCAACCGCACCATTGCCGCCAGCGTGAGCGACACATGTATCTATACCATGCAGGACCTGCTCAATCTGGGCAACGAGGCACGTATCAACACCCCTGCCACCTTGGGCGGCAACTGGACTTGGCGCATGCTCGATGGCGCCATCACCCGCGAGCTCGAGCACAAGCTCACCGACTGGACCGAGACCTACTTCCGCATCCCATCGGAAGCCGAGATCGAGCTTCCCCAATAGGAGCTACCGCGCCCGACCCCACCCCACCGTGCGGACGCGACCGCTTTTCCCGCGCGAGGCCATCCCCATCCCTCGCGCGGGCTTCTTTTGAATTTCTGACATGTAGTCGACTCACCACAGGAGGAAACATGCCCCGTATCAATCTTGCGGCTCTTGCCGAGCAGTCCTTTGGAACCTCGCTCGAGCAGCTCGATGACCGTCGTATCTATAAGCTGCTGGTCAAGCTCGTGCAGGAGCGCTCTGCCGCCTGTCCGCTCAACAACGGCAAGAAAAAGCTCTACTACATCTCTGCCGAGTTTTTGATCGGCAAGCTGCTCATCAACAATATGATCGACCTCGGCATCTATGACGAGGTTAAGGACCAGCTCGTCGCCGCCGGCCACGACCTCAACAAGATCGAGGAGTTCGAGGTCGAGCCTTCGCTCGGCAACGGCGGCCTGGGCCGTCTGGCCGCGTGCTTCTTGGATTCCATCGCCACGCTGGGCTTGACCGGCGATGGCGTGGGCCTCAACTATCACTACGGCCTGTTCCGTCAGCGCTTTGTCGACAATCAGCAGAAGGCCGTCCCCGACGAGTGGCTCGGCGAGCAGGACATCCTGATCGTTGACGACCGCTCCTACACCGTCGAGTTCGGCGACTTTGCCGTCACCTCCAAGCTCGTCAACATCGACGTGCCTGGCTACGGCCAGACCGCCAAGAATCGCCTGCGCCTGTTTGACCTGGCAAGCGTCGACGACGGCCTGGTACCCGGCAGCTCCATCGACTTTGACAAGACCGAGATCGCCAAGAACCTCACCCTGTTCCTGTACCCCGACGATTCCGACGAGCAGGGCCGCCTGCTTCGCATCTACCAGGAGTACTTCATGGTGAGCAACGCCGCCCAGCTCCTGATCGACGAGGCCATCGAGCGCGGCAGCAACCTGCACGACCTGGCCGACTACGCCGTGGTTCAGATCAACGACACGCACCCCACCATGGTCATTCCCGAGCTCATCCGCCTACTCACCACCGAGCACGATATCGAGTTTGACGAGGCCGTTACCATTGTGCGCTCCATGGTCGCCTACACCAACCACACGATCCTTGCCGAGGCGCTCGAGAAGTGGCCGCTCGTCAGCCTGCAGAAGGTCTCCCCTGCCATCGCCGACATTATCGTCAAGCTCGATGAGATCGCGAAGGCCGAGCACGATGACCCGCGCGTCGCCGTCATCGACGAATACGACACCGTCCACATGGCCCACATGGACATCCACTTTGGCTTCTCCATCAATGGCGTAGCCGCCCTCCATACCAAGATCCTGGAGGACACCGAGCTTCATCCGTTCTACGAGATCTATCCCGAGAAGTTCTCCAACAAGACCAACGGCATCACCTTCCGCCGCTGGATCCATGGAGCCAACCCCGCGCTCGCCAGCCTGCTCGACGATGTAATCGGCACCGACTGGCGCAGCACCGGCGATCTGAGCAAACTCGCCAAGTTCGCCGACGACAAGGACGTTCTTGAGCGCCTGGCCGCCACCAAGGTCGAGGCCAAGGCCATCATGCGCCAGTTCATGGCGCTCGAGCAGGGCGTGACCATTCCCTCCAACGCCATCATCGACGTCCAGGTCAAGCGCATCCACGAGTACAAGCGCCAGCAGATGCTCGCGCTCTACATCATCTGGAAGTATCTCGACATCAAGAACGGCAATAAGCCTAAGCACCCCGTCACCATCATCTTTGGCGGCAAGGCGGCCCCTGCCTACACTATCGCGCAGGACATCATCCATCTGATCCTGACGCTGTCGCAGTGGATTGCAAACGACCCCGACGTGGCTCCCTACCTGCAGGTTGTCATGATCGAGAACTACAACGTCACCGCCGCCGAGCGCGTGATCCCCGCCGCTGACATCTCCGAGCAGATCAGCCTGGCCTCCAAGGAGGCGAGCGGCACCTCCAACATGAAGTTCATGCTCAACGGCGCCCTAACCCTGTGCACGCTCGACGGTGCCAACGTGGAGATTGCCGAGCTTGTGGGCGACGAGAACATCTATACCTTTGGTGCCTCGTCCAAACAGGTCGAACAGCTCTACGCCGACGGCACCTACAACGCCGGTGCGCTCTACCGCAAGCCCGGAATTAAACTGCTGGTGGACTTCATCACCAACCCGGCCTTTATGGCAACCGGCAACGCCGAGCGCCTGCAGCGCCTGCACGACGACATTAAGGGCAAGGACTGGTTTATGGCGCTGCTCGACATTGAGGAGTACATCCAGACCAAGGAGCGCGTGCTGGCCGACTACGAGGACCAGGACGCCTGGATGCGCAAGGCGCTCATCAATATCGCCAACGCCGGCACCTTCTCGTCCGACCGTACGATCTCCCAGTACAACGACGAGATCTGGCACCTGAGCTAATTCGGTTTCATCGCCCATCCTCTTGAAAACGGAGCCACGGCAACGCGGCTCCGTTTTTTGTGCCCGCACGTTACCCTGTGATCCGCCTCGACCAAACAATCTCGATCTATAACAACTACTCAACCAAAACGGTCCCAGCTGTTACAGATTGAGACATACCGGCCCCTCCCCTTGGGTTTATCTCAATCTGTAACATCTAGCAGGTGAAATTCGCCTTTGGTGTTACAGATTTAGATGAAATGGTTAGCTCAGCGGAACCGTCTCGATCTGTAACATCTAACGTTCGAAATCGGCCCTATCCGTTACAGATCGAGACAAACGACCGGTCAGACAGTCCCAGCACAAAGAAAGGCTCCCCTCTCGCCCAGTGGACGGGAGGGGAGCCTTATATGTGACCGCGGCAAAAGGATGGCAATACCGCAGTCGCCCAAAGGGAGGGCCTGGATGAACCGGGCCTAGATAAGGTTCTTGCCAGACACCTTATCGAAGAGGTGGGTCGCGTTCTTCTCGAACTTGAACCAGATGGGGTCGCCCGCCTTGAGCGCACCCTTGGCCTCAAGGTCGACAACGGGAATGATCAGGACGAACTGGCCATCGGGAGCGGTCACGTGGACATGCTCGGTCGAACCCATGAGCTCGGTCACCTCGACGGTGCCCTGGAGCGCGCCCTCCTCGTCCTTGTCGGCAAGCAGAATCTGCTCGGGACGCACGCCGGCCGTGATCTCCTTCACGTCGCCGCCGTCCCAGTTGAGAGCAAGCTGAGCGCAGGTCTCGGGGGCGAGCGCCACGTTCATATCCTCGGTCTTGACGGTAAAGCCGTTGCCCGAGCGCACCAGCTGGGCATCGAAGAAGTTCATCTGCGGCACGCCGATAAAGCCGGCGACGAAGATGTTCGCGGGATGGTTGAAGACCTCCTGCGGAGTGGCGATCTGCTGGACGACGCCGTCCTTCATGACCACGATACGGTCACCGAGGGTCATGGCCTCGGTCTGGTCGTGGGTGACGTAGATGAAGGTGCCCTTGATCTCGTGGCGCAGCTTGATGAGCTCGGCACGCATCTGGTTACGCAGCTTGGCGTCCAGGTTGGACAGCGGCTCGTCCATCAGGAAGACCTTAGGATCACGCACGATGGCGCGGCCGATGGCGACGCGCTGACGCTGGCCGCCCGAAAGCGCCTTGGGCTTACGGTCGAGGTACTCGGTGATGCCCAGGATCTCGGCAGCGGAGCGAACCTTGCGGTCGATCTCGTCCTTGGGGACCTTCTTGAGCTCAAGCGTAAACGCCATGTTCTCGTACACCGTCATATTGGGGTACAGAGCATAGCTCTGGAACACCATGGCAATGTCGCGGTCCTTGGGTGCCACGTCGTTGACGCGCTTGCCGTCGATGAGCACGTCGCCCGAGGTAATGTCCTCCAGGCCGGCGACCATGCGCATCGTCGTGGACTTACCGCAGCCAGAGGGGCCAACGAGGACGATGAACTCCTGGTCGTGAACGGTGAGGTTGAAGTCCTCTACAGCGAGCACACCGTCCTCGGTAACCTTGAGGTTATGCTTCTTCTCCTCGGTCTTCTTCTTTTTGCCAAAGAAGCCCTTCTTTTTTGACTCGTTGTTGGGATACACCTTCTGAACATGTTTGAGAACGATCTCGGCCATGTCTTTACCTTTCGATACGCGGCGCCGCGCTGAGGGGAGCCGCCAAAACTTGCAAAACAGTTACGGCATCAGCCCTTGACGGCACCTGCCACAACGCCGTCAATGATGTACTTCTGGCAGAAGATGTACATGATGACGATGGGGATGACGACCATCATGATGCATGCCATCATGGGGCCGAGCTCAACGTGGCCATAGCCGCCACGGAAGTACTGGATCAAGATAGGAATGGTCTTGTACTTAGTGGAGTCGAGCGTAAGGTAGGGCAGCAGGTAGTCGTTCCAGACCCACATGGTCTCGAGGATGCCGACCGAAAGATAGGTGGGCTTCATGATGGGAAGGACGATCTTAAAGAACACCTGGACCGGGTTGCAGCCGTCGATCATGGCCGCCTCTTCGATCTCGAGCGGGATGTTCTTTACAAAGCCGGCGAACATAAAGACCGCGAGGCCCGCGCCAAAACCAAGGTAGATGAAGCAGATGTTAAACGGCGTGTTGAAGCCGATGCGGTCCGCCAGGTTGGACAGCGTAAACATGAGCATCTGGAACGGTACAACCATCGAGAACACGAACAGGTAATAGAAGAAGTTCGAGATCTTGCTGTTGACGCGCACCACGTACCAAGCGCACATGGAGCAGCACACCAGAATCAGCACGACCGACGTGACTGTGATGATGAGCGAGTACATAAACGCCGAGGCAAAGCCCTGCTCGTTAAGAGCGTGCACGTAGTTTGCGAGGCCGTTGAACGTCTCGGGCGTGAGCAGATCGAACGCCGTGGTGGTGCTGATTGCGGTCGCTTTCTTAAAGGAATTGAGCGCAATCATGAACACGGGGTAGATCCATGCGAGCGACAGGATCGTAAAGAAGATCGAGAGCGCGCGGTTAATAGCCTTATCGCGTTTCATTACTGCTGCACCTCCTTGGACCTCGTGGCCTTAAGCTGGATCATAGAAATAGCGACAACCAGGATGCAGAAGATAACTGCCTTGGCCTGACCGATGCCCTGCCATGCGATGCCAGCACGCGAATAGAACGTGTTGTAGATGTTCAGGGCGAGCATCTCGGTAGAGTGCGCCGGGGCACCACCGGTAAGGGCGAGGTTCTGGTCGAACAGCTTAAAGCCGTTGGTGATGGACAGGAACAGACAGATGGTGATCGTCGGCATCAGGTTGGGGATCTTAACCTTCCAAAACGTCTGCCATGCCGTAGCGCCATCGACCTTGGCGGCCTCGATGTAGTCAGACGGAATGGACTGCAGACCGGCGATGTAGATGATCATCATGTAGCCGACCTGTTGCCACAGGGTCAGGATGATAAGGCCCCAGAAGCCAGCGGCGGAGTTGAGGGCGATAAGCTGGGCACCCACGTTGGAGAGCAGGCAGTTGATCAGAATCTGCCAAATGTAACCCAGTACAATGCCGCCAATCAGGTTAGGCATAAAGAAAATCGTACGGAAGATGTTGGTGCCCTTGAGCGCCTTGCGAGTGAGCGCCTGCGCAATGGCCAGCGCGATCACGTTGATGAGCACCGTCGACAGGAAGGCAAACGCCACGGTAAAGAAGAACGACGTGGAGAACTGCGGATCGGACAGCGCGCGCACGTAGTTCTCGATACCGACAAAGTGCGCGTTATTGATGGTAATAAACTGGCAGAACGAGAGATAGAAACCCTGGATAAAGGGAATCACGAACCCGATCATAAACGCCAGGCACGTGGGCAGCATAAAGAGCGGCCACCAGCGCTTGAGTGCTTTGCCCATAGAAGGGTCCTTTCAATATGCAGGGGGCGGGCAAACCTACGTCTGCCCGCCCCCTGTCGCTAATCAGATAGCTTGGGCAGCAACTGCTTACTCGGAAGCAGCCTTCTCGGTCTTCCAGCCATCGACGAAGGCGTTCTTGACGCCGTCCCACTTGGTGTTGTCGGCAGCATAAGCGATGAGAGCCTGCTTGAGGTTCTTCTTCCACTCCTCGGAGGGGATGTAAACGAAGTCCCAAGCGACGGTCTTCTTGCCGTCCTTGGCCATAGCAACGGCCTGCTGAGAGAAGACGTTGGTGGTCTCCTTAGCGCTCTTGAACGGGGCGGTCAGACCCATCTTGTCAGCGATGATGCTGGTGGCGGTGTCAGAAGTGACGCACCAATACATGAAGTCCTCGGTGGCCTTCTGGGCATCCTCGGAAGCCTGGGAGCTGACGCACCAGTAGTTCTCGCCGCCGGAGCACAGGCCCTGGTTCTCCTCGCCGTCGACGCCGATGTAGATCGGCAGCATGCCGAGCTGGTCGTCGGTCATACCGGCCTTGGTGAGGTCGGCGTAGGCCCAAGAGCCGTTCTGGTAGAAGACGGCCTTGCCGGTTGCGAACTCGTTGGTGGCGTCGTCACCGGTCTTGGAGGCGAGCTGCGAAGGATCGCAGGTGGAGTCGGTGATGTACAGGTCGAAGATCTGCTTAAAGTTGTCGAGATACTCGCCCTTGATCTCGTCGTCCTCCTGATTGTGCTCCTTCTCGAACTCGTAGTAGAGCGGGAGGTTGGCGAGGTGCGTGGTGTAGCGCCAGCTGGAGGAGTCATCCATGCCGGCGGAAGTGAAGGCACCGTCAACGCCGAGCTCGTCCTTGCGGGCCTGGATGTCATCGGCGCAAGCCTTCAGCTTGTCGAAGGAGTTGATGTCCTCGGCCTTGTAGCCGGCCTTCTCGAGGAGCTCCTTGTTGTAGATGATGCCGTAGCTCTCCTGAACCCAGTCGATACCCAGATCCTTGCCGTCGGACTGCAGCGCCAGGGAGTCGTCGATGAGCTCGCCGCGGAGCTTGGTGTCGGAAAGATCGGCGCAGTAGTCCTTCCAGTTCTTAAGGCCGGTGGGGCCGTTGACCTGGAACAGCGTCGGAGCGGAGCTCTTGGACATCTCGGACTTGAGCTTCTCCTCGTAGGTGTTGGAGGCGGCGGTCACGATCTTGACCTCGACGCCCTTCTCCTTCTTGTACGCCTTGGCGATCTCCTTCCACTCCTTGTCGACCTCGGGCTTGAACTGGAGGAAGTAGACCTCGGCAGCGTCACCAGAAGCAGAGGAGCCGGAGCCGGCAGAACCACCGCAGCCCACGAGACCCAGACCAAGAACCGCAGCCGCGGAACCAGCAAAGCCCAGGAACTGCCTTCTGCTCATTTCGTTCTTCATTACAATCCACCCTTTCACACCGTGGCGGCACCCTTTGCCGCCGCCTTCGGAGATTGGCTCGGGGACTTTGCCCCTTTTGCTGATTTGCACAATACGCTATTTGGCTAGTTGTTTGAACAAGTATTACTAGAGCGGTAGAAAAACTTCGGTGAACGGTAATTTCAACTTGATACTTGACAAGTTTTGTATAAACAATTATTCGTTATCGAATGCAGAGAAAACGCCCGGTCAAGCCGATGCATCGTCGGTTTGACCGGGCGTTTTCTCTTTGAGGGCATGAGTCTCGTCAGGCTGCGAGCTAGCCGGCTATCGCTTGGAGTTGACGCGGTAGTGGAAGATCTCGGGATGCGTGCGGGCATGCGTGACCTCGAACAAGATGCCGTCCGAAGTGTACGACTGGCTCTCCATGACGGCGACACAGTTGTACTTGCCAAGGTCCAAGTAGCTGCAGTCCTCATCGTTGGCGAGCTCGACACTCACCGTACGGCGGCTCGCCATCACTTTGATGCCGCGCTTGTGCTCCAGATAGCCGTAGATAGAATCCGCCGCGATCTCGGGGGTCAGGCCCTTGGCGATCGACGCCAAAAAGTAGCCGTGGTCCACTTGGCGCGCGCTGCCGTTGAGGCTTCGGACACGCACGACGCGAATCAGCTCCCCGCCCACCTTAAAGCCCAGGCGACGAGAGAGTTGCTCAGTGCAAATCAAATGTTCAAAAGACTTGACCTCGGTCGATGCGACGGCATTGTTGCGTTTTGCGAACTCGCCAAACGACTCAACCTCTTCGAGTGCGCCCAGCATATCGGTTTCGCCCTTAAGCCAAATAACGCGCACGCCCTTGCCGTGTATAGGCTGCACAAACATCTGGTCGGCCAGCATGCTCAAGGCGCGTCGAACGGTATTGCGCGTGCAGCCAAACTCCGCGGTCAGCTCGGCTTCGGTTGGCAGCATCTCCTGAAACGCATAGGTCCCGTTGATGATGCGCGAACGGATCTCGCGGTAGATTCCTTCGTAAATCGCTTTTGGCATGACTTCACCTCTAATGAATATGTATGGCTAGGCACGATAGCATTTCTTAAAGTTGTTTAAACCGATTATCGGTAAAGTACGGATTATTTACCGTCGACGGTTCCCCCGAAACCCAAATCGGACCGAATCAAAACCGTCAATGCGGCAAGCAGCCAGTCCTCTACAATGAGTTCATTGTTTAAACGTTCTTGCTCGCACAGCATGTTGCATCCGGAAGGTATATTATGCTGCAGAAAATCCAACGTTTTGGCGGAGCCATGTTCGCGCCCGCCATGCTGTTTTCTATATCAGGCCTCATGGTCGGCATCTCCGCCCTCGCCACGACCGTAGACATCGTCGGTGACCTCGCCGTATACGGAACCCCTTGGTACGTTTTCTGGACCATCATCCAGCGCGGCTCGTGGACGGTCTTTAAACGTCTCCCGCTCCTTTTTGCCGTAGCGCTGCCTATCGGTCTTGCCCAAAAGCAACCGGCGCGCTGCTGCCTCGAGGCACTCGTGGCCTATTTTGCCTATTGCTTCTTTTTGAGCGAGATCATTAAGCTGAGCGGAGACAACCTTGGGCTTAAGTACCCATCATCTTTGACCCCCGCCAGCGGTATCACCGTCATCGACGGCATCAAGACGCTCGACACCGGCATTATCGGCCCGCTGGCGGTATCGGCAACCGTCGTCGCCATCCATGACCGCTTCTACGATGCCAAGGTTCCCGATTGGCTCGGCACCTTCTCGGGTTCCTCGCTGGTCTACCTCATCAGCTTTTTTGCCGTGTTTGCCCTTGCCGCCATCTCGGCCGCCATCGTGCCCTTCGCATACGCTGTAACCGAAACGCTGCGCCACGCACTTGCGGGCGTCGGCCCCTTCGGCGTGGGCATCTTTGTGTTTTTGGAGCGAGCACTCGAGCCCATGGGGCTGCACCACCTGCTCTATATGCCCATCTATTACGACAATCTGGTCATTCACGACGGTATTTACGCCACGTGGACCAACCTGCTCCCCATTCTCTCCCATAGCACGCGCCCTTTAAATGAACTTGCGCCCTGGGCAGGTTTTACCGCCACCGGCTGGGGCAAGCTCTTTGGCCTTCCCGCCATCGCGGCAGCATTCTATTTCACCGCCAAACCCGAACGCCGCGCCGGCCTTAAGGTCATCCTTTTGCCCGCCATCGTCGCCTCGGTGGTCTGCGGTGTCACCGAGCCGCTCGAGTTTCTCTTTATGTTCACCTATCCTGGACTCTTTTTGCTCTACGCCGTCCTATCCTCCTGCCTTGCCATGACCATGAACTTCTTCGGTATCGTCGGCATCTTCTCGGGCGGTCTCATGGAAATGACGGCCTTCAACTTCATCCCACTCATGCGAATGCATGCCGGCTCCTACCTTTTGGCGCTCGGTATCGGTCTTGCCTTTAGCCTCATCTTTTTTGTTAGTTTTCGAGCACTCATCTTGGTCTATGACCTTAAGACGCCGGGCCGCGAGGATCATGCCTCCAATCGCGCGGCAATCGATCGTTTAACGGGAAGCGGCTTTGTCAAAGAGCAATCTCCCAATGGCGAGGTCAGTATTCAATCCGATCAAGATCACGTCCTCGCTGAGCGGGTAATTCAGCTTTTAGGCGGCGTTGGCAATATCGTGGGCGCAACCAACTGCGCCACGCGCCTGCGCGTCGAGGTCGCAGACCCTTCCATCGTTGCAGATAACGCGTCGTTTGTCGCGGTGGGCGCCAAGGGCCTCATCATTACGGGCAAGACCGCCCAGGTGATTATCGGCATCTCCGTTCCCCGCGTTAAAGAGCATTTTGACCAGATCATGGGCCTCGAGCCGGGATTTGTGCCCACCACCTCGGCCTCCCCTGCCGCCAGCGCAGCCCATAAGCGCGGCGATATCTGCTTCTTCGATATCGACGGAACACTCGCCTGGCAAGACCCTCGAGTGGTACAAGAGCTTCCCGAGAGCGAGCGAGACCTCTCCCCCTATCCCAATGAAGCGGTCTCGCAAGCCATCCGTGATTTTGTCGCCAAGGGCAATATGGCGTTTATCTGCACAGGGCGCACGCTGAGCTGCATCCATCCAAAGCTGCTCGAGCTGCCCTGGACCGGCATCGTCTGCCTCGCGGGTGGCTATGTCGAACTTGAGGGACACGTGATTCGCGATTTGGCGATGACGCCCGGCATGCTGCAGCGCCTTGCTCCCATTCTTGAGCAATCGGACGAAGTGATTCGTTTTGAGGGACTCAATGGCGTCGTTCGCATGAGTGCCGATGCGCCCGACGCCCCGGGATACGCCCGCACCGTGGGCGATGCAATTACGCAGCTGCAACATTACAGCGCCTACAAGATCTTAATGTCCACGTCGCTTGCCAACCGCATCGCTCAGGATCAAGCGTTTGAGCCGCTGCTCTGCTTTAACGAGCTCGAGCTCGAAGTGACCGAGATTTCGCCTCGCGAATGTACCAAGCGCGAGGGTATCCAGTCCGTACTCGACGCTCTCGACCCCAACCATGGAACGGTGTATGGCATCGGTGATGCCAGCAATGACATCTCGCTGATGAACGCCGTCGACGTCGGCATCGCCATGGGCAATGCACCGGACTTCCTCAAGGAAAAGGCCGACTATGTCACCGACAGCATCGACCACGACGGCGTCGTCACCGCGCTCGAACACTTTGGGCTTATCTAGCCAAGCCCCTACTGCACTTGCGGCCGCATGGACCAATCGTCTTCAACCGCCGCGCTCGACGCCCTAATGTGGCAATATGTTGTCTGCATAATGCAACGATGCAACCTATCAAAGAATGCGAGAACCCGTGTCCAGTCCGTTTACCAGCTTTTTAGCCCAGCACTTTGACCAGATCAACGACTATCTGGCCACGTTCTTTGACGGACAGGCGACCTCTGCCGATATCGAGTGCTACCTGTACGCGCCGCTCTCGGCTTTTACGGCCAACGCCGGCAAGCGCCACCGCCCGCTTATCTGCATGCTCGCCGCAACCGCAGTGGGCGGTAGCTTTGAGAGCGCCCGCAGCGCCGCGGCAGCCATCGAGCACTTTCAGTCGGGCGCGCTGATCCACGACGACATCGCCGACAACGGACAGCTTCGTCGAGGCAAGCCCTGCATGCACCTTACCGAGGGCACGGGCCTTGCCATCAATTGTGGCGACCTGGCGCTCACCATGGTCACCAAGACGGTTCTCGATGACCCCACGCTGGAGTCCGACGTGAAGCTGCGCGTGCTCCACGAGCTTACCGAGATGATCGTCCGAACCATCGAGGGCCAAGCGCTCGACCTGGGCTGGGTCCGTGACAAGCGCTTTGATATCTCGGTTGATGACTACCTGGACATGGCCACGCACAAGACCGCGTATTACAGCGGAGCCACGCCACTTGCCGCCGGAGCCATTATCGGCGGCGGCAGCAAAGAGCAGATCGAGGCGCTACGCGCCTTTGGCCTGCACACTGGCCTTGCCTTTCAAATTCAGGACGACCTGCTCAACTTGGTCGGCACCAAAGAGGCCGCCAACAAGGACTTCCGCACCGACATCACCGAGGGCAAGCGCACGCTCGTCGCTGTGCATGCCCTGTCAAATGAGCGCTATCACGACGAGGTCGAGGCGATTCTTTCCTCGGGCACCGATGATTCCGCGCAGCTCGCACGCGCCGTGGAGATCTTCCAGGAGACCGGCTCCATCGAATATGCTCACGCCTACGCGCTGGACCTGACCGCAAAAGCCAAGGCTGCCATCGAGGATGTTGAGCTTGACCCGTACGCACGCGATCTGTTCCTCTCCATGGCAGATTTCTTTGTGGAGCGCCTCAACTAGCGGGGGTCATAAAACCTGTGGGCAGCGAGTTTGGGTACAAGTTGCTACACTGTTGAGTGCATGTTTATGCATTGTCTCGCGTTGTCTATCCGACACGCGCTCAAAATAGTACGAATCGTACGCCGAAAGGGGTTCGTTCATGGAACCTATTACCACGGGCATGCAGGGAGCAGCCGTCGAGGATGTTCAGTCCCGCCTTCTGCAGCTCGGTTACACCATCGATGCCGACGAGGTCGCCGACAAGCGCTTTGGCACCACCACCGAGCAGGCTGTTGGCACGTTTAGGCTCGATAGCGGCCTTGCGGCCGGTTATGCTGTCGATATCCCCTGCTGGAGCGCCCTTGTAGACGCTTCATACAAGTTGGGCGACCGCACGCTCTACCTTCGCATGCCCAATTTTCACGGCGCCGACGTCAAGGCCCTGCAGCGCGCTCTCAACGTTTTGGGCTTTGCCTGTGGCGAAGACGACGGCTACTTTGGTCCGCATACCGAGGCCGCCCTGCAGCAGTTCCAGGAAAATGTCGGCCTGTTTGCCGACGGCATGGCCTTCCAGGACACCTACGCCTACATCAACCGCCTGCACCATGTGTGGGAGGGCAAGCCCTCGGTCACCGAGGCCGAATCGCGCATCGGTTTTGCTCGCGCCGCCAACGTGCTCGAGCGCTTCCAGATTGCCGTCATCGGCGAGGACCCCATTGCGCGCAGCGTAGCATCGCGCATGTGGAACATCGCCACGGCGACGACCGACAGCAGCGGCATGATGCTTTGCGATTCCGAGGTTCCGACCGACGTTGACCTGGTGCTCGAGATCGCAAGCGACGAGTTGCCTGCAGACGCCGCCCCGCGCGCCACGATCGCCCTCGCCGAGTGCCACAACCTGGCCCAACGCATCCGTACCGCCAATGTTGCCGCACAGCAGAAGCCGGCTCGCATTCGCATTGAGCTCACGGGCATGACGCGCTACAACGGCACCTTCACGGCCAGCGACGCGCAGACGCTCGCCGTACGCCTACTCGATGGCGTTTGCGATGCCCTCGCAGATTAGGTAAACTAGACGAGTTGCTTTTGGGCAACACCACACATTGGGACGTAGTTCAACGGTAGAACTCCGGTTTTTGGTGCCGGCTGTTGGGGGTTCGAATCCCTCCGTCCCAGCCAATAAAATCGAGCGCCCTAAGCCCATAACGGCCCAGGGCGCTTTCTTGTGGGCAAGCGGAGGAATTCGAACCCGCAAGGGTGCGGAGCTGAGGAAACGCGAAGCGTTTTCCAGCGCAGCACGCAAGGAGCGAAGCGACGCAGCGGGGCGCGGCCGCCGCAGGCAGACGCGGTGCCGGCACTTGGGGACGCTCCTAAGTGCCGGCATTATAGGAACGTCCCCAAGTGCCGGCTCGGGACTATTTTCGAGGACCCTCCGAAGGACTGTGGCCAAAAAACGGCAAATATGAGTACTGTTACCGTTGTAGCTATATTATTTTCGTTAATAAAAGAAGATCTTAATGAGATTTATTCGCATCAAGGTCTTCCTTTAATGAACACTTGAGGAGATACGGCAGCTTATCTGCTCGATCGACACGTCAAATCACCTTAAATGTGATCAAAATTACTGCTACTAAAAGAGTATCAGTACTCATATTTGATGTTTTTTGGCCACGGCTCTTTATAGACACCCTGCACAGCGACGGTGGTAGATTTCGGAACGTGTCCGTCAGCCCCGTTCCGGAAAGCGAGCCGCGTGCAACGGCCAAGCCACGACAGCCCCCGGGAGAGCGGGGGCACCGGCTTAGGTTTATCGCGAGTTCCGCACGAACAGGAGGCCACTTAATGTGGCCTCCGTCGTGAGCAGGACTGTAGAGCAGGAAACCTAAGCCGGTGTCCCCGCTCTCCCGGGGCCGGCGGAATTTAGTTGTTCAGCATGCGGTCGAAGCTTCCCGAGTCGCCATCCCGATAGTCGGCGGTCATCAGAATCTCCTGCGGAATGCGCCCGCCCTCGCGCAGCACATTGCGGAACTGCACGCGCGTGACCATGGGCAGATCCTTGATCGTCGCCGCCAAGTTCTGCGGCACGCCCTGGTTGGCAGCCGCGGGCTCGCACTCGCCGCCGGCCTTCACGCGACGCTTATGCTCGGCGAGCATGGCGCGGTACATGCCGGCATGCAGGCGAATCTCAACCACATTGGCATTGCGAGCCTGCTCGACGATGCGCGCGCCCTCGCGGTCGATATCGCCCACGTAGTAGACGTAGTTAAAGCGATAGCCGATCTCAGCCAGATAATCGTCCAGGGCATGCGAGACGCTCGCCTTGCATCCGCCGCCAAAAATCACGCCGCCCACCTTGATGCCAAAGAGCTTAGCGTGCTTGCGGCCGCGCAGGAGCTTGACGATCTCGTCATAGGTGTCCAGGTTCTCGACCATAATGAACGGCTTATCGGCGCCCAGCGTAAAGAAACCCGTAAAGTGCACGGGGCGGTTGGGGGCGACCTTAATCGCCTGCATGCTGATGCCCTTTTCGGTCATACGCCGAATTAGACGCTCGCCGTGCTTGCCGTCAAAAGCCTTCTCGTCGTTAAAAATCTGGTAGGCACGCTGGCGGCGCGAGGCAACCGGCGTATCGGCACCTCGGTTTTGCTCGATCCAAGCCTGGATGATTGCGATTTCCTCGGCAATCTTGCGGTTGGACATCTCGTTGTGCTGAGTGCGCTGCGGAGCCTTTTTGCCGTCCTTGCCCTCGACCTTTACGATCTGTGTCTGCTGCTCCTTGATCTTAGAGAGCGCCGTAGGCGTAGGGACAACTTTGAGCAGCTGTCTGCCTAAAACGCGGGCAAGGGCAAACGCCGATACCTCGCCGTGGACGGCCGACTCGGGCTGCTGGGCAGCAGCATCTGCTGCGGCAGACTCCGGCTTCTTCTGAGACCTGCGCTTAGAATCGCCTTGGGAATTGCGCTCGCGCTTCGGCATAGACGCCTGCTTCTGCGGACGATCGGACTTGCTCTCCTTCGCCGGCTGGCGCTTAGGCTGCCCCGAAGAAACCTCGGCCTTCGCATCCTCGTCCTGCGGCGTGGTCTTCTCGGCTGCAGTCTCGGCATGGGAACTGCGACCCCCGCGATGGCGACGGCGGCGAGGCCTGCTCGACGCGCCCTGCTCCGTCTGCCCATCAGTAGGCTGCTCGCCCTTGGCCTCGGCAGCAACCTCAAGCTGCGGCTCAACAGGCTTCTGCTCGCGAGCCGCCGGCTCAACGGTTTTCTCGGTTTGTTCGGCCTTCTCGGCCTGAGCGGTCGAAGCCGGCTCGCCCTTCTCCTGACGCCTTACGGGATACGCGCGCCTCGCAAAACCACGCCCGGGACGGCATGAACCCGGAGCCTTCTTGGCAGACTCCTCAACATCGTCTGCAGCCTCGGAAGGCTCTTCAACCTCATGCGCGACATCCTGCTGCGCAGCCTTAAAGTGGGCACCACGGCGACGCTGGGGCTCCTGGGCCCCCACGGGCTTTTGCTCCTTCGCGGGCCTCTGCGACTCGGCAGCAACCTCGGTCTCAACAGCCTCGGCATCCGTCTCGCCCTTTCGAGCAACGGCGCGACGGAAGCGCTCCTGCTGGGCGCGGCGCTGTGCATCGCGCTTGCCGCCCCCGCCAAAACCGCCGCGTCCTGCCTTGGCCGTAAAGGCACGCACGACGTTCTCATCGAGCAACTCATCGGTATCGACATGCTCACGCGGAGCAACTTCTTCCACAGCAGGCACGTCAGCGAAATCCTCGACGACAAAATCTTCGACGGACTCGGCAGGCTGCTCCTGGGCATCGCGGATCTCGGCATTGATGGTATAGAACGCCGGGCGCCCGTTAATGCCGCTGCCCTCGATCTTGGTAACGATCTTTGCCGCGATGAGTTCGTCGCGCATCACCTTGGTGTTGCATTCCTTATCGACGGAACGGAAAATCTGCGCCAGCGCGCTCGACTTGATCTTGAGCGCCTTGCGGCAGAGCAGGTCGTAGGCAACCAGCTTGGCGCGCTCGGCAGAAAGCGACGTCTGGCTGCTCAGGCGCTCAGCCAAAGCATCGACATTGTTTTGATTATCGGAATATACCGTCTTGGCCACGGGGCCCCTTTCATATGTACACATATACGTCTATATGGTACAACGCGCGCCCTTATTCACGCAAAACATCTGCGAGAACACTCGAGCGTCACCCGCTTTCGCATGAAAAAAGACCGAGCCCGCGAAGTCGCGGACCCGGTCTTTCCGAGTCATATGGATGGAACGGTTAGTCCATCAAGCTGACTAGGCCTTGGCGGCCTCGGCGTCGGCAGGAGCTTCAGCGGCAGCGGCGCGACCGTACTCGGCCTTGCCCATCTCGGACCACTCGGGCTCCTCGTCAGGCATGGAGCCGGCCTCCTTGCCGAAGAACTCCTTGAGGCAGTTGACGGCGACGATGAGGCCCAGGACCATCAGCAGGACGGCGAAAACGAGCTGCAGGCCCTTGGTGGCGGCGACGGAGACGGCGGCCGTGGTGGCGGTAGCCGGGATGGTGCCGAAGAAGCCGTAAGCCTGGACAGCGGTCATGCAGCCCATGGCGCTCTGGACCAGCGAGGTGAAGGTGCAGCAGAGCAGGAAGGCGACGGGCACGTAGAGCATCCAGCCCTTGCGGCCGGTGCACTTGCAGAACACGGCGAGGGTGATCATGGTCATACCGCCGAGCAGCTGGTTGGAAGCACCAAAGAGCGGCCAGATGTTGGCATAGCCACCAAAGGCAAGGGCGAGACCGGGAAGCAGGGTGACGACCGTGGCGAACCAGGGGTTGCCGAGAACCTTCATGTAGCCGGCCTTGGACTCGATGGCCAGGGCGTCGTTGGTCTGGGCAAAGAACTCGGAGAACGAGGTGCGGGCGATGCGGGCGACGGCATCGAGCGAGGTCAGGGCCAGAGCGGAGACGTTCATGGTCATGAAGACGGTAGCGAACGTACCGTCAACACCGAAGGCCTGCATACCGCGGGAGATGCCAGCGGCGAAGATCTGGAACGGGGTGGAAGCGACGCCGGCGTTGAGGGCACCGGTACCGGCAGTGTTCATGTCGGAGAACATGATGCCGGCGACGATGATGGCAAGGATGCCGACGAAGGACTCGACGATCATGGCGCCGTAACCGACCTTGACGGCGTCCTGCTCCTTCTCGACCTGCTTGGAGGAGGTACCGGAAGAAACGAGGCTGTGGAAACCGGAGAGAGCACCACAAGCGACGGAAACGAACAGGACCGGGAACATCATGCCGGAGGCAGTGGAGAAGCCGGTGAAGACCGGAGCGGTGATGGTGGCCTGACCGTTGACGCCCAGGACGACGATGCCGAGGACAGCGCAAACGATCATGACGATCATCATGATGGAAGTGAGGTAGTCACGCGGGGTCTTGAGCATCTGGATGGGCATAGCGCCAGCGAAGACCAGGTAGACCATGACGACGGCGAACCACTGGAACTTATCCAGGTAGACCGGGAACTGCATACCGACGGCGAACATGAGAACCATGAGGACCACGCCGGTGACGAACTCGGCGGCACCGGTGAGGTTGAACTTCTTCTGGGCCCAACCAAAGGCGATAGCGACGAAGGTGAACAGGATGGAGATGGTGCCAGCGCAGCCAGCGGCATAGGACTTGGTGAAGTCGATGGCACCGGTAGCGGCGCCAGAAGCGTCAACGGCCGGGGTGAACATGAACGTCTTGCAGACCATGTCGGTGAAGGCGGCGATGACGATGATGCAGAACAGCCAGCAGAACAGCAGGAACAGGCGACGGCCGGTCTTGCCGATGTACTTCTCGATGAGCTGAGCGAGCGACTTGCCGTTGTTCTTCATCGAAGCGTACAGAGCACCAAAGTCGTGGACGGCGCCAAAGAAGATGCCGCCGACGAGGACCCAGAGCACGACGGGCAGCCAGCCAAAGGCCATGGCGACGATCGTACCCGTGACAGGGCCAGCACCGCAGATCGAGCTGAACTGGTGCGAGAACGCGGTAAAGGCGGAGACGGGCGAGAAGCTCTTGCCGTCCTTCATGCGCTTGGCCGGCGTGAGGGCCTCTTTGTCAACGCCCCACTTGTTGGCCAGCCAGCGGCCGTAGCCCAGATAGCCACAGGCGAGCACCGCCGCGGCCACAACCATGAGCAAAACTCCGTTCATTACATTTCCTCCTCTAAAAAGAACTTCCTAGACATAAAAAATGAGGGCCGTCGGTTGCGCTCGACGGCCCTCATCTTCATCAGCCGCCCGTTATCGTACGGGCTAGCTGTATGTGCTAACCCGCATCAGATAATTACTACGCTGATAATGTTTAGCTGATGCGTGAACATGTCTAAGAAATCCTCTTCAATCATGATGTGAACGATCCGTGCGTGTTCACATCCCCCAGTGGTTGAAAAGGAGTATGAAACTTTAGTTACCTAAAGTCAACGCAAATTTGTAATGGATTTTCAACTTTTTTGAATTTCTCGTTATAAAACGCCACTGACCTCGGACTTTACCCAACAAAAGTTTTTGCATGGGAGATACCCCTCGGGAGCCGCGGGAGCCGGGCGGCGCATATGAACTTTCCTGCTCTACAGTCCTGCGCAAGACGGAAAGCACATTA
>NZ_QSQO01000027.1:0-30173 GCF_003436775.1 Collinsella sp. TF11-5AC | reverse complement strand
GTGACATCGTTTTTATGTCAACCTTGGTCTAACAGAGCCTTCTTTTTTGGGCCCATTTCATGGGATTCGAACCCGCCAGCACGACTGTCACAAAGGCCGTGGCCAGAAAATGGCAAAAATGAGTACTGCCACCTTGCTTACAACATATCAAAAGATAGTATTTGCTTAAGTTACGAAACATATGTCCATTATAAGGACTAGCAATTGGATCAAAATCGTGCATTCATCGCCATTTCGACTTGCCATCTGGTCTTATTAGTCCAAAATTGCTGCGACCAAATCGGTAACAGTACTCATATTTAATGTTATTTGACCAGCAGGTCTCCCCGCCTTAGCAAATCTAAGGCAAAACGGGCTCCAGACCGCTGAATCATGCCACATAGGGCACGTCCGCAGTCCGGAACCCGGTCAAAGTTAAGTTATTTCGCTGTGTTAGGCCAAAACGTCCGACAGGATCTCGATCAGACTGTCCACGTCGGCTTCCTCGCAGACGAGCGGCGGCAAGAAACGCAGCGTATGGGCACCCGTAGCGTTAATCACGGCACCAGCCCCCAATGCACGGGCCACAACGTCGTGTGCATCACCCACAGTATCGTCCAGATCGCAGCCGAGCATCAAGCCGCGGCCACGCACCTCGGTCACGTTCGGCAGCTTGGCGAGCTTTGCCTCCATATAGGCGCCTACCTTGGCAACATGGTCGGCATAATCGCCGTGCACGAGCGCGGAGAGCGTCGCGGCACACGCCGCGATGGCCAAGCAGCTACCGCCAAAGGTCGAGCCGTGGTCGCCCGGCTTAAACACGTCGGCAATCTCCTTCTTTGCCACGACGGCACCCATGGGCACGCCATCAGCAATGCCCTTGGCAAGGCTCATGATGTCGGGTTCCACGCCATAGGTTTGGAATGCAAACGGCTTGCCGGAGCGGAAGATGCCGCACTGGACCTCGTCGGCGATAAGCACGGCGCCCACTTCGTGTGCCAGGTCGCGCGCTGCCGCCATAAACTCCTCGGTCATGGGGTGCACGCCGCTCTCACCCTGGATCGGCTCGAGCATCACGGCACAAATTTCGCTCCCCAGCTGCTTAAAGATCGCACGCAGTTCATCGATATCGTTGGGCGTGCAGGCCACAAAGCCACCCGGCAGCGGGCGGAAACTATCCTGCAGCCAATCCTGCATGGTGGCGGCAATGGTCTCGAGCGTACGGCCGTGGAAGCCGCCGCGCATGCACACGATAGTGTTGCCGCCGTTACCGGCACGTTTGGCGTACAGGCGCGCGAGCTTCATCGAGCCCTCGTTGGCCTCAGCGCCGGAGTTGGCAAAGAAGGTCTCCCAAACCTGCTCATCCGCAGCCGGGGCACCAAGAGCAGCTGCCGTGGTCTCATCGCCGGCGGCAATGGCATCGGCAAGCACGCGCGCACCATCTACGTCGTCGTTAGCAAGCTTGGACAGCAGCGCCGCGACCTGTCCGCGCTGCTCAATGTAGAAGTAATTGGAGACATGCATGAGCTTTTTGGTCTGTGCCTCGAGCGCCGAGAGCACGGCCGGGTCACCATGACCTAGGCTGCACACGCCGATGCCGGCAAGAAAGTCGAGGTACTCACGGCCATCGTCGCCGGTGAGCTTCATGCCGTGACCCTCGACAAACTCGACCGGAGAGCGGCCAAAGGTATGCATAACGTAATTGGATTCAAGCGATTGCTGAGCTGCAAGTGACATGGAATGCCTTTCGTTGAGCGCCGGACGGCGCAGGCCTATGGGTGCAGGAATTGGGCGGCTGCGGTCAGCTAGACCGTCTGGAGCTTCTCGACCTCGTCGAGGTTCTCGGCCAGACGCGCCGCAAAGGTCGAAAGCGGATGCGGATGCGTATCGAACTCGTAGGCCGTCTCGGTGGAATGGATCACGGTGCCGACGCCGGCATCGGTCAGCAGCTCCAGCAGCAGCGAATGCGGCGTGGTGCCGTTGATGATGTGGGCACGAAATACGCCGCCGGCAAGCGCATCGACGGCCGCGCGCAGCTTGGGAATCATGCCCTTATCGACCTCGCCGCCGTAGAGCATCTCATTGACCTCGTCGAGCGTCAGGTTGGAGATAAGTGAATCCTTATCGCTAAAGTCCTTGTACAGGCCGTCGACGTCGGTCAAAAAGATCGCCTTGTGCGCGTGGAGCGCTGCCGCAACGGCACCGGCGGCGGTATCGGCATTGATGTTGAAGAAACCGCCGTCCTCCCCCGCCGCGACGGTAGCGATGACGGGGATGTACTCGCTATCGAGTAAGCGCTCGATATAGTCGGTGTTAACGTGCGTCACTTTGCCCACGCGACCGAGCTCGGGGTCGAGCGGCTCGGCGATGAGCGTGCCAGCATCGCTGCCCGACACGCCCACGGCCAGGTTGCCGTGGTGGTTGATGGCGACAACCAGCTCCTGGTTAACCTTGCCGCCCAGCACCTCGCGCACGATATCCATGGTCGCCGGCGTGGTCACGCGCTGGCCGTTCTTAAACTCGACGGGGATGTCGTAGTGGCTCAGCGCCTCGTTGATGGCCTTGCCGCCACCATGCACGATGACGGGGCGCATGCCGATGATCTTAAGGAGGACGATGTCGCTCATCACGTCGCGGCGCAGCTGCTCATCAACCATGGCGGCTCCGCCATATTTGATAACAACCGTCTTGCCGGTCAGGTTCTTAATCCACGGCAGCGCTTCGAACAGCAGCTGCGCGGTTGCTTCGTTGGATTCGCTCGAACGACAATCGCGTGCGAATTTCATAATCTGCCTCGTCTTTCGTATCGTTATCGCGCCGTGCTCCGCTGTCCGCAATCGCGGCAAGATGCGCAGCGTGTCTGGAATCTAGGAACGGTAGTCGCCGTTGATGGAGATGTACTCATGCGTGAGGTCGCAGGTCCACACGGTCGTTGCCGCGTTGCCTGCACCCAGGTCGGCCGAGATCACGATCTCGGGCGCCTCAAAACGTCGTAGAGCCTCGTCCTCGTCAAAGGGAACAGTCAGACCGTCGCGACAGACAGGCATGCCCATCATGTCGATGGAAACGTCTTCCTGATTAAACTTCACGCCGCACTTGCCAAGCGCCATAGCAACGCGGCCCCAGTTGCAGTCGTGGCCGGCGATGCAGGTCTTAACGAGCGGCGAGTTGGCAACGGCACGGGCGGCGATATCGGCCTCCTCGTCGTTGGCGGCGCCGGTAACGTTGACCGTAACGAGCTTGGATGCGCCCTCACCATCGGCGGCGATATTGCGCGCCAGGCTCTCGCACACCTCGTGCACGGCAAATGCCAACTCGTCAAAGGCATCGGAGCCCTCGACGATAGGCTCGGCATCTGCGGCAGCGGCGCCGGAGGCAAGCATGATGCAGGTGTCGTTGGTCGAGGTGTCGGAATCGACCGTTACCTTGTTAAAGGTCTGCTTGACGGTCGAGAGCAGCAGGGCATGAAGTGCCGCAGGCTCGACGGGGGCATCGGTGGTGATAACTGCGATCATGGTGGCCATGTTGGGCATGATCATGCCCGAGCCCTTGCACATTCCGCCTACCGTATAGACATTGTCCGCATGACCCGCAGCCTCACTGACGTAGGATACGGCGTACTCCTTGGAGTGCGTGTCGGTCGTCATGATGGCGCGAGCGGCATCGGCGCCACCGTGGGCGGAGAGTGCCTCGTAGGCAGCAGGAATGGCGGTCTCAAACGTGTCGATCGGCAGAATCTGGCCAATCACACCCGTGGAGGCAACCAGAATCTGCTGGGGCTCGCAGCCGATGACCTGCGATGCGATGCTACACGTCTCGCGCGCGCATGCAAGGCCGGTCTCACCCGTGGCGGCGTTAGCATTGCCAGAGTTGACCGAAACGCCGGCGATGATACCGTAGCCCTTGTCGGTACCGCCCAGGTTGGCACGGCTCACCTGCACGGGCGCCGCGCAAAAGCGATTGGCGGTAAACACGCCGGCACCGGGACAGGGTTTATCGGGCACGACGAGCGCGTAATCCAGGCGCTCGGGATTCTTGCGGAACCCAGCGTGGATGCCTGCGGCTTTAAAACCAGCCGCAGCCGTAACGCCACCCTCGACGGCGCGAATCTTGATATCAAACAGCTCGGTATTCATCGTCTTTATGACTCCTTATGTCAAACAAAAAAACGGACATCGGTTGGTGCGCCATGCCAGTCGTGATCATGAGACCAGCTCAAGAGTGGCGCCCCACTCGATGCCCGACTACCAAATCGTTAACAATCGAATGTGCTACACCGGGCACGCCACTGTGGGCAAGCCTCGTCGCTCGTCAAAGCCAAAGACGATATTGGCGCACTGGACCGCTTGGCCCGCAGCGCCCTTGCACAGATTGTCGATGGCGCCCGTCACCACCAGCACGCCCGCGCGCTTGTTGAGCGCGAGGCCAATCTGGGCAGCGTTGGTGCCGACGATCGAAGCCGTCTTGGGCTGCTGACCGGCATCGAGTACGCGTACGAAGGTGCGACCGGCGTAGAACTGCTTGTAATGGTCGACGACATCCTCAAGAGCCAGCGTGTCGAGAGCCTGCGGCGTAAGCGGCAGCGTCACCGTGGAGAGCAGGCCGCGCTTGAGCGGTGCCAGGTGCGGGGTAAAGACGACGCGATCGGTCAGACCAAGGATTTGCTCAATCTCGGGCGTGTGGCGATGCTTGCCCACGCCGTAGGCCTCCAAGTTCTCGTCGGCGCTGCAAAAATGGGTGCGGGCGTTGCAGGACTTACCGGCGCCCGTCACGCCGCTAATGGCATCGACAATCACAGGACCGTTCTCGGCCACCCAGCCCGCGCGCACGGCGGGCGCGGCGGCAAGGCTCGTTGCGGTGGGATAGCAACCGGCGCAGGCGACCAGCACGGGTTTGCCGTCGGCATGGTCGGATGCGGTGGTCTCCAAGTCCTGGCAGAACAGCTCGGGCAGACCGAAGGCACGGGTCTTGAGCAGCTCGGGGCTCGTGTGCTCGGCGGCATACCAAGCCTCAAAGACAGATGCGTCGTTCAGGCGGTAGTCGGCCGAGAGATCAATGCAGGAGACGCCCGATGCAAGCAGCGCGGGCACCTGTGCCATGGCAGCCGTGTGCGGCACGGCCAAAAAGACCGCGTCGCAGTTCTTGAGCTCGGGGGCATCATGCGTCGTGAAGACAAGATCGCTTATGCCGGTGAAGCTCGGGTACACCGCAGACAACGGCTGGCCGGCATCGGCGTTGGACGTAATGGCAGCAAGTTCAAACTCGGGGTGACCGAGGACGAGGCGAATGAGCTCGGCTCCGGCATATCCAGCCGCGCCGACGATTCCAACCTTCAAAGACATATCAGACTCCTTGTCTGCGATTTATGCACCGATGCGCATTTCGCAGCGGTCATTATGAAGTGGGTTGAAACTTTAGCACCAAAAGATGCATGAATACGTAAATGGCTTGCATATTCATGCATTGAAACATTCCCGACACATTCGCTTGAAGGAATTGACAAATGGAGCGGGCCCCGTATTGACCGGCGCTCCTAACGGCGCCGGGCAATACGGGGCCCGCCCATGCGAAAACCAAGTTGTTAGGATGAGCCAGCTGGCTAGAGCTCGAGCGGCACCCATTCGTCGTGATTGCAGATAAAAGCCTCGGGATCCTCGACGCTAAAGAAGACGAGCGTGGGGTCGTTAGGCCCCTCATAGTGATCGCCCAGGCGCTCTAGATGCTTCCACCCGGCTTCGCGCATTTCGTCTAAAGCCCGGTCATCCAAGCCGGCGCGCCCGCGCAAGATGAGCCAGCCATGGCCCGGCCACCAACTCGTGGCCTCAAAGCGCTGATTTTGCAGCAGCTCTTGCCACACGTCTTTGGTGCGCGCCGTCACAAACCACAGCTTGCCGTCCTGAATCTGAGCAAACGAAAATGGACGTACATGTGGCTGCCCGTCTACGCTCGTCGCCAAGTACCACGCCGGCACCGACGTCAGATACTCCAAAACCGTATTCAATCCGTCCACGTTTCCTCCTGTACTAGCCAGTTTGAGAGCCTGGTTGGTGTGAGCTAGAGCTCCAGGCGCTCCTCGCTGCCGTCGATATCACAGAAGCGCGCGGCAATGTTGCGGACCGAAAAGAAAGCAAGGCGGCCGTCGTTGGCACTCTCGTGTTCCTCGCCGATGCCCACCATGTGCTTAAAACCCGCTTGACGCACCTTGTCGCTCGCAACTGCGTCGTCCTCAAGTGCGGCCTCGCCAGTCAGCACAATCCAACACTCCCCCGGTTTCCAACCCGAAACCTCAAACTTGGGGTTCGCGCTGAGCTCGGTCCACACGTCCTTATCGCGCGAGGTGCAAAACCACAGCTTGCCGTCATCGACCATGGCAAACGAAAACGGCCTCACGCGGGGCTGATGCCCGTCGGCCACATCGGTCGTGGCTAGATACCACGCCGGAATGCGTCTGAGATACGAACAGGCGCGCTCAAGCTGAGCCGTGCGGTCGTTGTCGGTCATAGGGACCCCTTTCGTGCGCTCGAATCGCGCCTAAACAAGTTGAAGATTGATGACGATGACGCAGATGAGCAGCAACGCCGTCACCACCGCCGCCAACGCATCGCCGCGGCCAAATGCAAGCGTATGCAGACGTGTGCGGCCCTGCTCGCCATGATAGCAACGGGCATCCATGGCGGCAGACAACGTCTCGGCATGACGGAACACGCCCGTGAACAGTGGAATCGCCACACTGCCGAGCATACGCACGCCGCCGAGCGGACCGCCCGTCACGCGTGCACCGCGGCTTGCCTGCGCATCGGCCGTCTGCTTCATCTCGGTGGCAAACTGCGGCATAAAGCGCAGCGCGATGCCCATGATCATGCCGAGCTCGTGCGCAGGAAGTCCCACACGCGCAAACGGTGCGAGCAGGCGCTCAAAACCCGCGGTGAGGTCGAGCGTCGGTGTGGTGAGCGTAATAGCGCTCATACCGGCCATCATCAACGTCAGGCGGCACGCCATAAAGGCGGCAGAACGCAGTGAGCCCTCGCTTATCTGCAGAAAGCCGAGCTGCCACAGGATGCGCCCACTCTGATCGGTAAACAAGTTGAGCACCGCGACCACGACGACGATTGCCAGCAGCGGCGCCATCGACGACAGAACGCGACGAGCCGGCACCCGGGACACGGCATAGATCAGCACGACGAAAATTGCGACAGGGGCCAGTCCGCGGAAGCCACTGACCGTGAGCGTCGTGATCAGAAACACAAAGCCCAAGAGCAACTTGGTTCGCGGGTCCAGGCGGTGGATTGCACTATCGCCGGGATAGTAGCTGCCAAACGAAAACGCCTCCATTAGCAGCCCTCCTCTCGCGCGACCGTCTTGGATTTAGCAATGTCCGCGACGTTAGAAAGACCGTCTGAGCGACCGATCAGCAAATCTGCCAGCTCGTCGGCCAGCGACTCAACCGTATAGAGCCCGCCGCAACGCAGCGGCACGCCCGCCTCCGCGAGCGCCAACGCCATGCGCTGGGCGGCGGGAACGCCCAAGCCGATCGACTTGAGCTCATCGGCATGTGCAAACACCTGCGCGGGGGTTCCCTCGGCAAACACCGCGCCTTCGTTCATCACGACGATGCGGTCGCAGCAGTTGGCCAGGTCATCCATACTATGCGAAACCATGACAACGGTCAGGCCATCGCGGTGAAGTCGATCGATAAGCTCAAGGAAATCCCTGCGCGCAGCCGGATCGAGCCCCGCCATGGGTTCATCGAGCACCAGGACTTCGGGCTCCATGGCGAGCACACCGGCGAATGCCACGCGCCGTTGCTGACCGCCCGAAAGCTCGAAGGGACTCTTGTCGCCGACCGTGGAAAGGTCGAGGCCCACGCGCGAGAGCGACGACTCGACGCGACGGTCGACTTCATCTTGCGGCAAGCCAAGGTTGTGCGGACCAAACGCCACGTCCCGCGCCACGGTTTCGGCAAACAGCTGACGCTCAGGATATTGAAACACCACGCCGACCTTGGCCTTAACCGCGGCGGCGTCTTTCTTGTTTGACAGATCGAGCCCCAGCGCGCGAACGGATCCCTCCTGGGGGCGAATCAAACCGTTGAGATGCTGGACCAGCGTCGACTTACCCGAGCCGGTATGACCTGCCAGCCCCAGAAACTCCCCGCGATGCACCGTCAGCGAAACATCGCGTAGCGCCCAGGGGCTGTTTGGATCGTTGCCCCAAAGAGCCTGTTTGCTCGATGCGTCCGCAGTGGCCGAGCGCTTGTGCCAGCGGCGACGCTCGCGAGCGCTCAGCGAGTAACTATACGAGAGGTGGGAAATCTCGATAACGGGCTCCGAAACATTTGTCTCGTCGGTCTCGGAGGAGGCATTGTCGGGCACGCGAGCATCGGGCACGGAAGGCCGCTCCGTGGCGCCCGCCACATTTCGCTCAACATAAGCCTGCGCAATCTCGGCAACCATATCCGCCTCGCGCACCTGCGCGCAAACGGGTACGCCCTTCGCACGAAGTGCCATGCCCAAACGGCACGACTCCGGCATGTCCAGGTTGAGCTGCGCAAGTTCGTCCGCCCGCGTCAAGATTTCCTCGGGCGTACCGAGCATGGCAACGCGCCCCGCCTGAAACACCGCGACTCGATCGGCCTCGGCGGCCTCTTCCATAAAGTGCGTAATCATCACGATGGTCATGCCGCGAGCGTGCAACGCGCGGCAAGCCTTCATGAGGCCCTTGCGTCCACGCGGATCGAGCATCGAGGAAGCCTCGTCCAATATGAGCACGCGCGGTTCCATGGCAAGCACGCCGGCAAGCGCCACGCGCTGCTTTTGGCCACCCGAGAGCGCATGGGTCTCGTGGCGCTCAAAGCCCACCAGGCCCACGGCCTTCAGCACATCTCGCACACGCTGCGCGATCTGGGCCGATGGCACGCCCAAGTTTTCGGGACCAAAGGCAACATCGTCCTCGACAAGCGTCGCCACCAGCTGATCATCCGGGTTCTGGAACACCATGCCCGCAGTCGAGCGGATGTCGTAGACCAGCTCGGGATCGGACGCGTCCATGCCGTTGACGCGCACCGTTCCCGTATCGGGCTGCAGCAGCGCGTTCAAATGCTTGGCGAACGTCGACTTGCCCGACCCGTTTCCGCCGAGGATGCAGAAAAACTCGCCATCCTCGATGTTCAGATCGATGCCGTCGAGTGCCGGTGTGGCACCGTCATAGCTAAAGGAAACGCCCCGACACTCAATCATGCGCGGCCTTTGACCTGGTCCTTTTTAGGCGTGATGAGATTAGAGACCGCCTTGTACACCGCCAGCGTCAACACCGAGTTGAGCACGGTCTTGATGAGGTTGAACGGCAGCACGGCAGGAATCATGAGCGGGGCGATCACATCGACCGAGCCATACCAGAACCAAACACCAATGGTAAGGTTTGCGACCATAGACAACGCCGTAGCGGCAATGACGCCGAGCGCTAGGCCAATCACGGCACCCTTATAGGTATGCATCTTTTGGTAGACGATAGCCGCAGGCAGAATGTAACCCAGCGTGGCAACCAGGTTCATAAGTGCGCCGACCCAATCGCCCGTGGTAAGCGCATGGATAACAATCGCCATAGCGGCAACAGCAGTACCGGCGCCAGGACCATACGCAAAACCGCACACCATCGCCGGCACCAGCGACGGGTCATACGTCAAAAACGGCGCCGAAGGAAGGATGGGCAGCTGCACGTACATAAACAGGGCGCCCAGGGCGCACATCAGCGCCATGGTAACGAGCTGTTTGGTGCTCCACCTATTCGTGTTCTCAAAATGGATATGCTGCGACTGTTCAGACATAAGATCACCTGCCTCTTTCATCCGGACTCTAACCGTTGGTACTGGAATCTCACCAGTTCAGCCGGCATGCGAACCAACGCACACACGGGTCGCGGACTCATCGGCTCGGCCGCAGGCATCTCGCCTGCGCCACGGCGCCCCTTTGACACCGCCCGATTTACCGCCAGTGGGGAATTTCACCCCGCCCTGAAACAGCAATTGCAAGTGTAGCACCAGTAGGCTTTCGCGCAAGTATGCCAAGGGTAATTTATGGCGGGGGAAACGCTCTAGAAATGCGGCCGGGACAGAGCAGCGCGACAATAACGTACCCGCCCATCCCAAAGTGCTGCGCTTTTCGCGGCAAAGCCGCGAAACAGCAAAAGGGAAAAGCCACCGCAACAACCACGTTCCCCATCCATCCCAAAGTAGCGCGCCTTTCGCGCAAAGCGCGAAACAGCGAAGGGGACACGTATCCCTATCGACCACGTCCTTCCCCGCCCGCCGACCTCAAGGCCGTAAACGCAGGGAATCCGGGGGCGTGACGGGGGCTTCTCTCCGGAACATTCCGCAGGACGCAAAGAGGCTCCGCAGCGCGAAGCGCGATGCGGAGCCTCTTTGCATGTCCGAGGACGTTCCGGAGAGAAGCCCCCGTCACGCCCCCGGATTCCCGGTGGGAGTTCTAGACCTTGTCGGCCTTAGTACATACCGCCGCCCTGCTGACCAGCGGTGGCAGCAGCGATAGCGTCCTCAAGCTGAGTGTTCTTGGGCACATCGGAGACGGTAGCCTCGGTGATGAGAATCAGGCTGGCGACAGAAGCAGCGTTCTGCAGGGTGACGCGGCTGACCTTGACGGGGTCGAGGACGCCCATCTCGATCATGTCGCCCCACTCGCCGTTGGCAGAGTTGAGACCCTGGCCGGCGGGCAGCTCGGCAACCTTGTCGACCACGACGGCGCCCTCAAAGCCAGCGTTCTTGGCGATGGTGGCGACCGGAGCAGTCAGAGCCTTCTTGACGATGTCGACGCCGATCTTCTCCTCGGGGTCGTCAAGCTCAACGGCGTCGAGCGCAGGAGCAGCGTCCATGAAGGCGACGCCGCCGCCGGCGACAATGCCCTCCTCGACAGCAGCACGGGTAGCCTGCAGGGCGTCCTCGACGCGGTGCTTGATCTCCTTGAGCTCGGACTCGGTAGCAGCGCCGACCTTGATGACGGCAACGCCACCGGAGAGCTTGGCCAGGCGCTCCTGGAGCTTCTCACGGTCGAAGTCAGAGGTGGTGTTCTCCATCTCGCCCTTGATCTGAGCGATACGGGCGTCGATGGCCTCCTTGGAGCCAGCGCCGCCGACGACGACGGTGTTGTCCTTGGAGATAGTGACGGACTTAGCGGTACCGAGCATATCGGCGGTGATGTCAGCGACCTTCACGCCCAGCTCGTCCAGAGCAGCCTGGCCACCGGTGAGGACGGCGATGTCCTCCAGGATGCGCTTGCGGCGATCGCCGTAGCCCGGGGCCTTGACGGCGCAGACGTTGAGGGCGCCACGGATCTTGTTGAGGACGAGGGTCGGCAGAGCCTCGCCATCGATGTCCTCAGCGATGATGAGCAGGCCACGGCCAGCGCGCTGGACAGCCTCGAGAACAGGCATGATGTCCTGGACGCTGGAGATCTTCTGGTCGGTGATGAGGATGTACGGATCCTTCATCACGGCCTCCATGCGGTCGTTGTCCGTGACGAAATAAGCGGAGACATAGCCCTTGTCGAACTGCATGCCCTCGACGGTGTCGATGGTGATGTCGAACGTCTGGGAATCCTCGACGGTGATGACGCCGTCCTTGCCCACGACCTCCATGGCCTCGGCGATCTTCTCGCCGACCTCGGGGTCACCAGCGGAGATGGTGCCGACGGAAGCGATCTGCTCCTTGGTCTCGACCGGCTTGGCCTGCTTCTTCATCTCGGCGACGGCGGCGTTTACGGCCTTGTCGATGCCGCGACGGATGGCCAGCGGGTTGGCGCCGGCGGCGACGTTGCGCAGACCGTCGTTGACGATAGCCTGAGCGAGCAGGGTTGCGGTGGTGGTGCCGTCACCCACGGTGTCGTTGGTCTTGGTGGCGACCTCCTTCACCAGCTGAGCACCCATGTTCTCGATGTTGTCCTCGAGCTCGATCTCCTTAGCGACGGAAACGCCGTCGTTGGTGATGGTCGGGGCACCGAACGTGCGCTGCAGCGCAACGTAGCGGCCCTTGGGGCCCATGGTGACGGTAACGGCGTCGGCCAGGGTGTTGACGCCCTTGGCGAGCTTAGCGCGGGCATCGGTGTTGAACGTAATGTTCTTTGCCATAGTGGGTAATCCTCCAAAAGAAATGTGACTCGCGTCGCCGCTTCCGAGTCCTATGCGGCGAGCGCGCTCAAAGACGAATCAGAGATTCTGACGAGACTAGGCCTCGACGACTGCGTAGATGTCGTCGGCGCGCATGAGCAGATACTTCTCGCCGTCGACCTTGACCTCGTTGCCACCGAACTTACCGTAGATGACAACGTCGCCGACCTTGACGTCCATGGGGATGCGCTCACCCTTGTCGTTGACCCTGCCGGCGCCCACGGCAACGATGGTGCCGCGCTGCGGCTTCTCTTGAGCGTTGCTGGCGATGTACAGACCAGAGGCGGTCTTCTGCTCGGCCTCGTCGGGCTTGACCAGGACGCGATCTGCAAGCGGCTTCAAAGACGACATGCTTGTTTCCTCCTTTGTGGGCCGCGCGGTCATGCCGCGCGGGTTAACCCTTTTTGTTTGCGTACGCGTTGAATGGTACCCACGAATGGCGGGTTATACAACACGGAGTCAAAAAATCTTATTTTTTGGCACTTAGATTTTCTGAATGCCGGGGGATAACTTATGCTCGGCCCCAAGGCGGACCGGAAAGCATGAAGTTTTAGCGCGGCAACTTTGTGAATCAGCTTCTCAAGACTACAATCCTCCAGATGAAATATGCCCAGATGAGAGGAAGGGAGGGCAGATGACTGATGAGCTGAGCACCTCGGCGTGGCGAGATATAGCACCGAATTGCGATGCACACGACTCCATGCCGCCCGTTCGTACTCGCCTGCTCGCCCTGGCTCTCGTCTTCGCCCTTCTCGCGGTAACCATCCTCTCCCCCATCGCAGCCGCCCATGAGTTGCATCATGACTGCACCGGCGCGGGCTGCACCATCTGCGCCGAGCTCGCCGGCAATCTGTCGATCGCCCGTGGCGGTGACACCGTCCCCGTGGGCGCGACATCGTTCATCATCCTCTTGCTGATCTCCGCCCTAGCCGTCATCGGCACCGAGCGATCTTCATATGCCCCGGTCACCCTATTATCCCTCAGGGTCCGTCTGGACGATTAGCGGCTCCCAATTGAATCAAATAGCTACCGCGTGCCACAGCGGCATCGCCTTCGGCCGTCAGCACCCCGGCGCAACCGTTTTCAATTCAGAAGCAATCTATGAACAACCGAATCTACCGTCGCCATCCCAAGCGGCGTCCTATTCGTCACCGTGGCCCCATGGCGGCGGCATATATGTCCCTTATAAGTGCGGTCTTTGCTCTCGCCGATTCTGACGACAATGCGTCCAGCTCGACCCCGTCGAGGGACTCACTGACAAACAGCTTAAAGCCGGCGAGGATTACCCGCCCATCATGAACGACAACCTGGAGAAGCTCGTGAAGACGCTGAACTAGGAGTAAGGAACAGAGACGATGAAGATGAGCATGAAGGATCTGAAAAGCTGGATGACCGACCATCCCTACCCCTGTACGCTGGCAACGATCGGCGGCGCATCGATATGCTCGATGCTCGCCCTCGAGCTGCCCTCCAACCATGAGCTGTGGAAGATGCAGCCCGGACCGGCACTTTTGGAGCTTTTGCTCATCTTCTGCTTCTTGTGCCTGTTGTTCTATCTGCCGCACCGCCGTAAGACCCCCGCAATCGTGGGCATCGCTGCGCTCGCCAGCATCGGTATCGCCGAGTACTTCGTAATCACGTTCAAATCGATGCCCATCCAACCCGGAGACCTGTTCGCCCTCTCGACCGCTGCGACGGTCGCCGGCAGCTACACCTATGAGCTCAGCACTTTCTGCTTCATGGGGCTTGCCGCCGCGGCCTTGGGAATCGCGCTTATCGTCCTCATTCCGCGTGATGCATGTGGGCGACCGCCGCGCCGCGCATCGGAAACGTCCCCCGAGCCCATCGACCATGCGATGCCTGCGTCCTTGAAATCGAAGGACCCAAAGGCGTCTCCGGCAACCGAGGGGACATCGACAGCGCCGAGGGAGCATCCAGTCGCAACCAAATCCAAGCTCCCCCTCTCCGTCGACCGTCGTACCGCACTTGTTGCCGGAGCCGTGCTGGGGGCGCAGGCCTTCATCAGCTATTACGACACCTTGGGCATCAAGCTTCATACCTGGAAGCCCCTCGAAAGCTATTACAGTCAGGGGTTTCTCCCCACCTTCATTTCGAGCGCGCAAAAAATGGTGCCGCCTAAACCCAAGCACTACAAGAGCGGTGAGGCCTCGGCGATCATCAAGCGCCTTGCCGCGCGCTGGAACGCGGGCACGAACGGCATCGCCGACCCCTCCCGTGCCGCTGCCGTCGAACAGTTTGACCAGCTCAAGCCCTCAGTCATCTGCATCATGAACGAGTCCTTCGCCGACCTTTCGATCTTTAACGAACTAGGCTGTGGCTATAAGGGGCCCGAGCGCTTCAAAGCCATCGACAACGCGCTTCTGCAGGGAGTGAGCTACATGAGCGCCTTCGGTGCCGGCACCTGTAACAGCGAGTTCGAGTTCTTAACCGGACACTCCATGGCATTCCTGGGCGCTGGCGTCTACCCGTTCATGACCTACAACCTGGCCCCGAGCGAGAACCTCGCCCGTCAGTTCAAGAGACTCGGCTATCGCACCGTGGCCATGCACCCCAACCACGCCACCAACTGGAATCGCGAGAACGTCTTCGCGGACATGGGATTCGACGAGTTCCTCTCGATCGAGGACTTCGCCGGCGCACCCGAGCTCTGCCGCAAGGTCACCGACGCCGCCACCTACGACAAGTGCCTCGAGGTACTAAAGCAGAGCGACCAGCCGATCTTCATCCACGACGTGACGATGCAAAACCACTCCGCCTATGACACGGGCTTGGTGCCCACCGACCAGCAACTGCACCTTGCCGTCGAAGGTGTGTCCGACAAAGTTATCACCTGGACCAATGAATACTGCTCGCTCATGGAAGCGTCCGATGCCGCCTTCGCCGCCTTCCTGGAAAAGCTGCGTGATCTCGACCGCCCCGTCGTCGTGGTGATGTACGGCGACCACCAGCCGTTCTTCACCGACCGCTACAACGACCTCTACTTTACCGATGAGGACGATGCCACACATACCGAGCGCATCTGGCAGACACGCTATGTGGTCTGGGCGAACTACGATGTCGCCGGCAACGCACAAACGAGTGGGGAACTCAACACAAGCATCAATAACGTCGGTGCACTCGCACTCAATGCCATCGGTGCCCCGCTCACCGCCTACCAACGCGCACGCTTGCAAAACCGAGCGCACATGCCGGCGATAAACGTGGTGGGGGCGCAGGATGCGCACGGCGTTTGGTATACAGCCGAGGCCAAGAACGTTCCCGCCAAGACCGCCAATGCGCGCGATTGCCTGGACCGCATGCAATATCGTAAGCTCTTCGACCACGAAGGCTCGGTCTTTGCCACCCATAAGCAGGCGGCCGCCAACGAAACCGACCCCAACGCAGCTCCGGGAGCCTAGGGTTGACCAATCTCGGGCCCGGTATTCAGAAAAGTCAGTGCAGCAAAATGGCGATGCGGATAGGAACGTAGGCATGGTTTTCGCCGCTCGCACGGGTCCCCTGGGGAGCAGCGTGCATTTTTGGGAGTTTTCAGCAGGCCAGGACGGCTGCATACGCGCCGGACAAACCATATTGGTCCCAAGGATGCCTTCGACCGGCGATTTGAGTCGGCAGACAAACCCCGTCAGGACAAAAAGGCATGCTTCGCGCCACACCGGACCGCAAAATAACGTCGAGCTCCGCGATGTTACCTGACTGTAGCGGCACCGGCGGGGCTTGCGGTGCTGAATACTCCGTTTTTTGCACGGCCCAGGCGGGGGTACATCAGGACCAGAAAAATCAATCCAACCTTTTTATGCAATCTGCAATGGGAAGTATTCAAAACACCAAGAGACAGTATTACTGACGTCCAAATTGGGCGCGGGGCAGCGGCGCCTCCGCCCCGCGCCCAAATCCAGCAGAGAGGGGACGCTCCTAACGGACCCCATAGGCAAACAAACGCAGCTCGAGCGCCATCCCAGAATAGGCTGCCCGAGCCGCGTTTAACGGTACGGCATGAATATTAGCGCTCGTAGATTAAGCTGCCCGCCAGGTAGGTGGCCTGAACCTTGGTGGCTTGCAGCTCTTGGGGGTCGATGGCGAGCGGGTTTTGGTCCAGGACTACCAGGTCGGCGTATTTGCCGGGCTCTAGGCTGCCGAGGTTTTGCTCGTCGCCCGCTGCGTACGCGCTGCCAAGCGTGTAGTTGCGCAGGGCCGTTGCCGCGTCGATACGCTCGCTCGGCAGCCAGCCGCCCTCGGGCCAGTGGCTGCGGGGATCTTGGCGCGTGATAGCCGTGTAGAGCACGTTCATGCTGGTAACGGCCGTGATAGGGCTGTCGGTACCGAAAGCTTGACGGATACCGCGCTGCTGATAAGTTGCGAACGGCCACATGATGCGGCTGCGTTCCAGGCCCAGGTCGCGCTCCGGGCCACCCGGGTCGAGCGTGATGTGGCAAGGCTGGCTCGAGGCAATGACGTTGAGCTTGCGCAGACGATCGATGTCCTCGGGCAGCAGATTCTCCAAATGCTCAAGCGTATTATGGCCGTGCGGGGGCAAACCGTAGAGCTCTGCCGCCTCCTCAAAGATATCGAGTGCGGCATGGATGGCGCCGTCGCCGATAACGTGGATGCGCACGGTGTGGCCGCGCTCGGCTGCCGCCAGGACCAGCTTGCGCATGCGCTCGACGGGAACCGTCAGACGGCCCTGGTCGCCCGGGAAGCGCGGGTTGGTATAGGGATCGGTGAGGTATGCGGTGTGCTCGCTCGACACGCCATCGAAGAACTGCTTAAAGCCCGGCGCCGAGAGCAACGCATTGTTTGCGTAGCGGGTCTGAAGTTCTTCCAAGCGCGATTGGTCATCCAACAGCGTGGGGAACAGGTGGGCGCGAATGCCCAGCTTGCCAATCGCCTGAAGCTTGTCGTAGACGTCGTCGCGGATAAAGTCACAGCCCGGCATGGGCATGAGCGACATGTCGCAAATCGAGGTAATGCCCTGCTCGGCCATGCGTTTCATTTGGTCGGCATACGCGCTCGCGATGCGATCCTCGCCCAGCCACTCAAGACAGCGCGGCAGCAGCTGCATGGCCGCAGCCTCGTGAGCGATACCCGTGAGCTCGCCATTTGCATCCTTGTCGTAGCTGCCACCCGCCGGCGGCTCGCTGTCGCGCGTCACGCCGAGTGCCTCGAGCGCGCGGCTGTTGAGCCACAGCGTGTGCCCGTCGCCCGAGTACATAACGCAGGGACGATCAGGAAATGCCGCATCGAGGGAGGCCTTGGTAGGGTGCTCGGGCGGATCCCAGCGGTAATCGCGCCAGCCCTGCGTCACGACCCAGGCGTCGTCGGGCAGGTCCTGGGAAAACCTGAGCGCGTCCTGCACCAGCGCCGCCTCGGACGTGCCCATATCCATGAGCATATACGGTGAGGAGCCAACCGAGGTATGGAAGAAATGCAGGTGCGCATCGTGGAAACCGGGGCAGACAAACTGCTCGCCGTAATCGACCACCGGCGTGGCGGCAGGTGCGGCGTCAATCACGTCATCGGGCGCACCGACTGCGACGATGCGATCGTCCGCGATGGCAATCGCCAGCTCGCGGGCGGTATCGATACCGTCTTGCGCGGTAAAAACGTTCTTGGAGCGGATAATCCGATCGATATGTTGCATGGGCATCCCCATCTCTGGCAGGAAATTCAACACCCCCGAGTGTACTCCCCCGCCCTTGCAACAAAACTCCAAGCGGCAAACGGCAACTTTACCAGCCCTAGCGGCAGGTGGCATACTGGAGAGAGCCTGTACGATTTTGCGATCAACCCAGCAAGGAGCAAATCGACCATGACGAAAACCAAGGCACAGCAGATTATGGCAGCAACCGAGGTTCGCGCGGCAGACGACGTCACCGCGGCCATCCAAGATATCGCCGCCGAGTTTGAGCCCTATATCATCAAGCAGCGCCGGCACTTCCATAAGCACCCGGAGCTGAGCCTTGCCGAGGAGCGCACGACCTCCGACATCGCCAACCAGCTCGATGCCATGAATATCCCCTACGAGCGTCCACTCAAGACGGGCCTGGTGGCGACGCTTCGCGGTACCGCGCCGGACGCCTACCGCGAGGACGGCACGCCGCGCCGCCGCATCCTGCTGCGCGCCGACATCGACGCCCTGCCCGTCACCGAGCAGACCGGCGAGGAGTTCGCCAGCGTCAACGAGGGCTGCATGCATGCCTGCGGCCACGACTGCCATATCGCCATGATGCTCGGCACGTTGCAGATTCTGCGCCACATGACCGATGACATTCACGGCGAGGTCCGCATCGTGTTCCAGCCCAGCGAGGAAAACGGCCAGGGTGCCAAGCTCATGATCGGCACCGGCGTGCTCGATGGCGTCGATGGCGCCTATGCCGCTCACATTTGGAGCGAGGTCGACGCCGGCACCGTGAGCTGCGAGCCCGGCCCGCGCATGGCCAATACCGACTGGTTCCGCATCGACGTTCGCGGCACCTCGTGCCACGGCGCCATGCCCCAGCGCGGCCACGACGCCGTTATGGTTGCCGCCGAGATCGTCAATGCCCTGCAGACTATCGTTTCGCGCGAGATTAGCCCCTACGAGCCGGCAGTCATCACCGTCGGCGAGTTGCACGGCGGCACCGCGCGCAACGTTATCGCCGGCACGGCATACCTCGCCGGTACGGTACGCACCTACGGCGACTCGACCCACGAGGAAATGCCGGAGCTTATGCGCCGCATCGTGGAGCACACCGCGGCAGCCTTGGGTGCCGAGGCCGAGCTCACCGACTACACCATCGCCAACTACAAGGTCGAAAACGACGCCGCCTCGAGCGAACGCTGCCGTCAGGCTGTAATTAAATGTCTGGGCCCCGCCGGCCAGGGCCATTACCGCGGCACGCTTTCGGGCGAGGATTTTTCGGAGTACCTGCGCCGTGTACCGGGTGTGCTCGCCTTTGTAGGTACGCGCAACCCCAAGATTGGCGCCACGTACGCCCAACATTCCTGCTTTTACAAGATTGACGAGACCGTACTGGCCAAGGGTTCCATGGTGGCCGCCCAGTATGCCATCGACTTTTTGGCCGAGCCCACGCAAGAGGAGCTCGACGGCCCCGCGATTACCGCGGTCGCCGAAACCAACCCCGATCTGGCCGCCAAGTTGCGCTCTGCCAAGGCGACGACTGCCGAAGCCCGTGACGCCATCCACGATGCCCGCACGGCTCGTCATGCCGCGATCAAGGGTATCCACGAAGCTCGCGCCGCCGCTCGCCGCGAGGAGAAGCACGACGAGTAGTCGATTCGCGACTATCTCGCAGTCATAGCCGCATCGCGATGTCAAAGCGGGGCCGAACGTTATCTCAACGTTCGGCCCCGCTCATTTGTCAAGCGCTATTTCTGCCATTTCCACCCCGTCCCCAAATGGCAGGCGGCAGGGCTACTCGTCCTGAGGGTCCTCGTCGGAACTTGACTCGAGTTCGGGTTCGGGCTCAGGTTCAGGCGTCGGCTCGGTCTCGGGCTCGGGCGCCGGCTCTGGTGCGGGCTCGGAATCAGAGGCGGGCTCAGGCTCGGGCTCAGGTGCGGGCTCGGGCTCAGGTTCGGGCTCGGGCTCAGGTGCGGGCGCGACATCCGGAGCGCTATAGCCCGAAGGGGCGGCCTTCTTCTCAAACGGCAGCACAAAGGTCAGGACGTCATCCTTATCCTCATCAGCCCATTCAGCTGCATAGCGCGCTACCCAATAGCCAACGGCACGATGCTTGAGCATCTTGCCAAAGACCGTAAGGAATACCGTGACAAACGCCGTCAGTACCAAGAACAATACGAGCGTGATGCCACCGCCGGTAACAAGCGCCTCAATAGCCGAAGGACGGTAGTAGTAGCTATACATACCGACAGAGGCAATGGTGCCAAAGACGAACGTCAGGATCCAGGTGACAACGTTGGCGACCAGACCCGTCAAAAACTCGGGAAGGAACGAAGCACAGAACAGCTTGGTCTTGTTGTGCTTAAACGCCGCCCAGACCTTATCGAGCGAAAACGCGCTCTCGACGCGACCGGTCACCGCAAAGTGCATCACGGCGATGTCGGCGAACATCTTAAAGAAGACACCCAGAATCGCCGAGGCAATTAGCGCCAGGACAAGCAGGCCGAGCGAACCGAACAGCGCAGCCTCGAGCGCATAAGAGCCGTAGTAAGAGTACGAACCCGCAGCACCAATTACCACGCTCTCCACCAGCGAAAGCGCAACACCGATAACGGGAATGGCAGCGATGACCTCGAGCACGCCCGAGATAACACCCGAAAAGACTCCGAGACCAAACGACGTGGAACGCATCAACGGACGGTCGATGCCGTCATCGATCTTAAGCGACAGGTCGCGGCCCCACTCGATGCCAAAGCCAGAGCCGCACACGCTTGCCACGTAGGCAGCTAAAAAGCCGATGGCAGCCGCAATGCCGCCGATAACGGGAATGAACAGCACGAGCACCGACACGACGCAGATAAGCGCCGGCAAAAAGGCGATCTGGCACACGCGCTGCAGTACGCCCGGAGTCTTGGTCATATCCTCAAACGCCTGAGCCACACAGCCCTTGGGCACGTTGACCACGGGCGGCTGCGTCATGACCTGCTGAGGCTGCCCCTGAGGAGCCGCACCGGCCGCCGCATTAGGAGCACCACACGCGCCGCAGAACTTGTCGTTATCGCCCATGGGGGCGCCACACTGCGAACAGAACATCGAAATCATCCCTTCGTATCTAGAGCGAATCACCTGGATCGCAAACGATGTCTTTAGCATCATTATCGCCCAATGTGGGGATAAATACCCCAAGATGGCCGATTTGCAACGTAGCCGGCCTTATTCAATGATTCGAAGGGTGCGTCCGTGCTAGTTCGTGCCGCGGAAGCCCTTGCCGACGATTTCGGAGCTATCGACGATGGTGATGAAGGCGCCAGGGTCAATCTCGCGGGTATAGCGACGCAGTTGCACTGCCTCGCGACGGCTCAGCACGCTCATGATCACCGTGACGCACTTGCCCGAGAAGGCGCCGTAGCCACGGCTGATCGTTGCCGTGCGGTTGAGATGCTTGACGATAAACTCCTCGACTTTGCGCGGTTCGGCGCAAATAATCGTGCAGACCTTGCGCAGGTGAATGCTCTCGATGGCCTTGTCGACCACAAGCGTCTTGGCAAACAGGCCGAGCACGCAGTACAGGCCGACGCGCGGGCCATACAGGAAAGCCGCGATGGTCACGATGCCGATATCGACCAGCAACAGTGCGCGGCCAATCTCGAGCGTGGTGCGGCGTTTGAGGATCATGGCAAGAATGTCCGTGCCACCCGTCGAGGCGCCAATGTCAAAGACAATAGCACTGCCCAGCGCCGGCAAGATGACGGCAAAACACAGGTCGAGCCACATATCGCCCGTCATCGAAACATCCGTCGGAATGAAGAGCTCAAACAGCGAGACGTAGGCCGAAAGCGCAAACGAGGCAAAGACACTCCAAAGGATTGCCTTGCGCTCCAAAAAGATAAAACCCAGGATGACCAGGATCGCGTTGATAATCCACATAAAGACGCCGACGGGCAGAGTCGGGAACAGCGTAGAAAGAATGACCGACACACCCGAGGTACCGCCGAAGGCAAAGTGATTGGGGGTTTTAAAGGCCACGATGGCGAACGCCGTGAGGATCAGGCCCAGATTGAGCTCGGCAAAAAAGCGCGGAAAGCCTGGCTCCTGGCTGCGCCTGCGGCCGGCGCGCTCGCCACGTTCGATATCCTCGCGATCGACCACGCGCTCCATCGGCACCACCGGAGGACGATGCACCTCCTCGGCAGCACGCGACGCCGCCTCTGCCGCAGCGGCCTCAATCGCCCATGCCTTGCTTTCGGTCTCGTGTTCGTCGGCCATTACGGCAACCCCTCGTTAACAATTTGGAAACAATGCGCCCATTAGGGTAACGCGGAACGTGGGGATTGCAACCCTTAGTTAGACGAGCGGTATGACTACATCGGGTGCGTACAAAAACGGCCGGCCACGCTTTTGCTTGCGCGGTCGGCCGTTTAACATTTTCGCAGATAAAACCTGCCAAATTAAACATCCCTTTTTGGTAGGTTACTCGTGCTGGCTGGTACGGTGCTCGTACTCCTCGGGGGTGATGACATCCTCGATGCGCAGGTTGACGCCTGCCACCTCAAGGCCGGTCATCGCGGCAAGACGCTCGGTGACGCGCGCCTTAACGTCGTCAAAGATCGCAGGCGCATAGGCGCCGTACTCGATGATGACCGAGATGTTGACAACCACGCGGTTGTCGTCGGTGACCTCGACCGTCACGCCCTTGGTCAGGTTCTCGGCACCAAACTGCTCCTGCACAAAGTGCATGAGGTTGCCCTTCATGCCCAGAACGTGCGGCACCTCGCGGGTGGCCATGGCGACGATCTTCTCAATCACGCCGTTGGAATAGGTCAGCGAGTCCTCGGACTCGTCCGTCTCCTCGTCATCCTCGTCCGCCTCGTCTTCGGACTCTGCCTCGACGAGCGCCTCGTCCTCGAGCGTTACGCCCTCCGCCTCGGCGGCGACGGCCTCGTTCGTCTCGAGCTCGGTATCGGCCACATCAACCTTCGTGTTAAAAGCCATGGTTCCTCCTTATGCCTGCCACGGATGCGACAGTCGAATACAGATTAGCGGCCGCTAAACAGACGGCCGAAGAAGTTAACGATACCGTTCTCGCCGTCGCGAATCTGGCCGATCACGGCGCCGATCAGCACAAAGAATGCGATGACAAGCGTGTCCCACAGGCCCAACGTAAGTACCAGCACGGCGAGGATAAAACCTGCCACGGCGCCGAGCGTAGTGTTGGGGTGGCGCACGGCGTAGCTCCAGATAGCAGCGCCCGTACCTTTGATGAGACCCATGGCCTCGTCAAAGTCGTTGGCGGCGCTGTCGTGCTGCTCGCCGGCCTCGGGCTTGGTGTCGGCGGACTCGCCTGCCGGCATAGCGTTCTGATCGATCGTCAGGCGCGGCGTGCGGGCGGTCTTGTCTTGGTTGGTATCACTCACCGGAAACCTCCACGGTCTGGACGGTAGTCTTGGACGGCAAAAAACGGACGCGCGCGGTCGTGCCCGGCGTGCCGAGCATGGTGTCACAGGCCTTCTCGATGCGCTGCTGCATCGAGGTGGCAAGAGCGGCAACGTCCCTATCATCGAGCGCGATGGCCTCGACCTTAAAACGAACGTGCGACTCGTCGGAGCCTTGAACGCGCGCCTCGATATGCTCAACCATCACGCGTTCATCGCACTCCGCCGCGGCACGGGCGCACGAGGAAAGCGCTGCGAGCGTGACCTCGATATTGCGCTCCCCTGCCGGATGCACGCAGGACGGCTCGCGGCGAGCAAACATCAGGCGGAAGAAGACCGCCAGCACGCCAAGCGCCACGACACCGCCGCACACTGTAACGACAATGCGCGGCATGGGGTCACGCATCAGCAGCATAAAGCGGTAGGTATATGGCCCCCAAAACTGGCAGACCAACGTGCCCAGCGCCACGACGGCGGCGGCAAGATATACGATCGCTAGGGCTCGTTTGAGCACGCGCATGCGGCGCTCCCTTCAAATCTCGATCCACAGAATGCAAAACGATTCGCATCATTATAAAAGAGCCGGGTCCGGTGCCATACGCACGCGGATCCGGCTCATCTATTCCACGAGGCTTGCATGCTCGCTTCATTATGCCCAGATATGCACGGCTTAACCCGTGCAGGCGCTACTCCTCCTCGAGGGCAGCGATGACCTCGTCGGTCATGTCCATGGTGCTGTAGACGTCCTGGACGTCGTCGAGCTCCTCGAGACGGTCGATGAGGCGCTGAACCTTCTTGGCGTCGGTACCGGAGACCTCGGTCGGGGTGGTCGGAACCATGGTGGTCTCGGAGCCCTTGACCTGGATGCCCTGCTCCTCGAGTGCCTTGGAGACAGCCATGACGTCGTTGGCAGCGGTCCAGACGATCCACTCCTCGCCGGCGTCCTCGTAGTCCTCGCCACCGGCCTCGGCGATGGCCATCATGAACTCATCCTCGTCACCGGCAGCACCGTTGGCGATCATGGTCTCCTTCTTGGCATTCTCGTCCAGGATCTCCTTGGCGACGACAATCTGGCCCTTGCGCTCAAACTGGAAGGCGACGGAGCCGGAGGTGCCCAAGTTGCCACCAGCGTGGGAGAAGGCGGAACGGACATCGGCGGCAGTACGGTTGCGGTTATCGGTCAGGCAGTCGACGTAGACGGCGACACCGGCGGGACCATAGCCCTCGTACACGATGTTCTCGTAGACGGCGGCATCGGCACCCGAACCAAAGGCCTTGTCGATAGCGGACTTGATCTTGTCCTTGGGCATGGACTGAGCCTTGGCCTTAGCAACGGCAGCGGCGAGGCTGGCGTTGTTCTCGGGCAGCGGGTCACCGCCGAGACGGGCAGCAACGGTGATGTTGCGGCTCAGCTTGGAGAAGAGGGCGGAACGCTTGGCGTCCTGCGCGCCCTTACGATGCTTGGTTGTGGCCCACTTAGAGTGTCCGGACATACGTGTCTCCTATCGGTTTTGACCTAAAGCCCAGCGCAGATGCTCGGGCAATATAAACAAACGTCGTTATGATATACCTACTGGCCTGCGAGATAAACCCCAAAATGAAGGCGTCGTGATGATGCCATCCTTTGGTGCAAAGCAACCTGTCCCCTTTGCACCAAATTAGGACCAGAGGAGGTCGCTGCGAGTGATAGTGGCGCCGATGGCAAAGGGCATGCAGGCGATAACCGGATACAGGTAGCGCATATAGGTCGAACCGTTGCAGGGACCGATCAGACACACGGCGAGCACGCCCAGCAGCGGCACCCAAATGGCCAGCCCGCGCCACGAATGGCGGCGCAACAGGTAGACCACCACGGCGATCATAATCCACACATAGGTGGCCGAGCTCATGGTGAGCGAGATAAACGGAATGCGCTGCACCGCCACGCGATACAGGTTGATCAGGTGGTCGCACCAGCGCACAACCTTGCTATCGACCGGATGGAAGTCAAAGTACTTGAGGTTATCGGGCTTCGCCATAATCTCGGCACTGCGCGCCGTGCTGTAGACCCACGCATCGCGGGCACTCGGATAAAAGTAGCCGTAGTAGTTATTGATGAGCGCCGAGATGTAGCACTCGGGATCCTTTTTGAACATCTGCGCCCAGACCTCAAAATAGGCCTTGATGTCCTCCTGCGAGGCGTACTCGTTAAAGCAATTTTTGACGGCGTCCGACTTATCCGGGTTGTAGCGGCGGCCCAGATTGTCGTACTTGAGCACACGGTCGATCACGGCACGCTCATCGTCGGTCACCAAGCCGTCGCAAGGAGCCTCCACGATAGTGCCGTCCTCCTTAACCGTAGGGTTGACACCCGAGTTGAGGCCGTCGTGCTTTTGGACGAAACGAGCCGTCTGCTGGAACGGAATCGAGAGGATTTCGCGCTTGGAACCAGGCGTAATGTCGTGCGCCGGCATAAAGACCTTGGTGAAGTACATATTAGAGGCAAGGCAGAGTCCAAGCACCGCAAGAACTCCCACCCAGCGGAAACGCGAGATGGCGCCCGAAGACGCAGCACCGGCCTGCTTGACTGCACGACGAGCCACATGCGCGTCCCATGCGCAAAACGCCGCCGCGATTACGCATGCCGCCAGGGGAAACACCAGGCCGCCGTTGCGCAGAAACGTGGAACCCATGGCACCCAGAGCGAGCAGCAGCCAGTCATGGCGCGCAAAGAGCACGGGCCTCTGTTCGCCCGCACGCTCGGCATTGGCATCGCGACGGGGCAGGCCGCAGGCCACGAGCTTCACGGTCTGCACCAACAGCACCAAAAACGCGTCGGCAAACAGCACATCTTTGGTAAGCAGGGCCGCGTAGTTGGAGAACATGGGCATAAACACAAAGAACAGCAAGATCACGCCGCGGATCGGCAAGCTCACGCCCAGCTTGCGCAGCGACGAGATGGAATAGGCCATGCAGGCGGCCGTAATGACGAACTGAGCGCAGGTGTAGATGGCAAGACCTGCGTTGGCACTGTTGAACAGTGAAAGCCCCAGCTGGACGCACGAACCGATGATAGCCGTGTGCACCACGGGGTGATGTCCGTTGAGCAACACATTGGGATTGAGCAGACGCAGGTAGTCACTCGTGCCGTTGGGGTAGTTGAACCACTGGCGAATCTGCGCACCCGTATCTCCCATAAAAAGGCCGGGCAGCGAAGCGATGAGCGTGGGCGCCCAGGCGACCATAAGCACCAGGAAGGGCCCGGCAAAGGGATGGACCGAGAGTACGGCGTGAGCCACACGCCATACGCGGCCAAAGTGCGCTTCGGAAAACGGAATGCGCCGAGAGCTCAGCCAATCTAGACACTCAAAAGCCAGGTAGAAGGCAACGACCGCCAAGAGCATCCAGCCCGCACCGCCTATCCAGGCGCAGATGATGCGAGCCTTGTCGCCGAGTACGATCTCGGCAGAATCGGTGAGGTCGTAGCTGCGGCCAAACACCATGCAGACGGCAAAGAACAGCGACGGAAGGATCACCGAAGGACGCCAAGCATCGCCGCGGCCAAAGAATACGTAGCGAAACGGCAGCGTGAGCAGGCAGGCAAGCGCAAGCAGCATGACCGCGTCGGTATGGCCGGCAAACGAGAGGAGCACCTCGTAGCACACGTACAGCATGCCCGAGGCTTTGGGGTCAATCGCCAAGACTGCGTTGCTCGAGACCGGCGCGGGATCGATGGAAAACGCCGTGGTCGCCAACAGCGCGAGCAGAAATGCGATGAGCGTCTGCTTGGCGGGGTAGCGCTTAAACCAGACGATGCGGGCAGCGTCGCGCGCAGCCGTTGTGGAGAGGTCGGAATCCTTCACAGTCCAAAGAGCCTTTCTAGAAACCCGCCAAAAAGGGACAGGTTTATTTTGGCAGGTTTTATCTGGGAAAACGTTACGGTTCTGTCATTGTTGCCCAGCAAACCACCACAAAGGTGCCTGTCCCCTTTGTGGTGGTTAGACGTCGAGGTAGATGCGCTGGGAGCGATTGCGGTGTCGGGCGAAGATGATGAGCACCAGGCCGGCAATCACGAGCGGCAAACTCAGCAGCTGGCCCATGGTGATAACGCCTCCCAGCAGATAGCCCAGCTGGGCATCGGGCACGCGCACGAACTCAACGAGAAAGCGGACGATGCCGTACCCCATCACGAACACGCCCATAAACGTACCCTGGGGCAGCAGTGGCTTTTTGCGGCTGAGCACCTGCAAAAAACAGAAGAGCACGACGCCCTCAAGAAACGCCTCATAGAGCTGGGAGGGATGGCGCGGCATCTCGCCCGCAGTCCCGCCAAAGACCACGCCCCATGGCAGATCGGTCGGCTTGCCCCACAGCTCACCGTTGACAAAGTTGGCACAACGGCCCAGGCACAAGGCCAGCGGCGCGCCGATGACGGCAAGGTCGGCAATGGTCCAGGCGTCGAGCTTATACATGCGGCACACGATGATGCCGCCGATAATGCCGCCGACCAGGCCACCGTGGAAGCTCATGCCGCCCTCGTTGGTGGCAAAGATCTCGAGCGGATGCGCCCAGTAGTAGCCATCACCGTAAAAGATGACGTAGAACAGGCGCGCACCAATAATGAGGCCAAAGACCACGCCGACCACGACACTCGTCAGGTCGTCAATCGTGATGCTAAAGCCCCAGCGACGCTGCGTGCGGTACATGACAACCGCCGTGAGCAGGGCACCGACCACATAGGCCAGACCATACCAGTAAATCGTGATGGGCCCCGCCGAAATCGCGACGGGATCAAGCATATGGTAGAAGTCGTTGAGCATGTCGACCCTCCTACTCCCTACATACAAATGCGGCCGCGGGCCTTGCGCTCGCAGCCGCATATTTGGGCGTAACGTCTATGCGGAGTATGCCGTCCGCAGCTTTCGCATCTTAGAACGGCGCGTACTCGTCGTACAGGTCGTCGGTCTCGCCGGAGGCATTAACCTGCTCGACACGGGTAACGCCGGGCACATGCTCCTTGAGGATACGCTCGATACCCATGGACAGGGTCAGCGAGCTCATGGGGCAGCCGGCGCAAGCGCCCTGCAGCTCCAGCTTGACGACGCCTTCGTCGTCAACGCCCACATACTCCATATCGCCGCCGTCGGCCTGCAGGTTGGGGCGAATCTCTTCAAGAACCTTCTTAAGCAGCTCTTCGTTAACAGCCACAGGGGCTCCTTTCTCACAATAACGCGGGCGCGCCCGCGGACAGGGGCTATGTTACTACAGCCATGTACCCGCTCACGAGCCATCCATGCGCGCGGACACGACTTTCACGAGCAGCCAATTTGGGACGGGGCTCTTTTAGCTGCGTTCGTCGTCAGATAGTGACAACGCATATTACTGCCGAGCCTGTCCCCCGGTACCAATCTGGACATCGACGATAACCTGGCGGTAGCTGATGCCACAGGAGTCGAGGATGCGGCGGCTGATGCGTCCATCATCGGTGTCGGCGTACTTGTTGTCCAGGTAGACAACCTCGCCCACGCCCACCTGCGCCAGGATCTTGGCGCAGTCGTGGCACGGGAACAGCGTAACGTAGACCGTGGAACCCTCGAGATCCTTGAGCGAGCCACGGTAGTTGAGCACGGCGTTGGCCTCGGCATGGACGACGTAGTTATGCTTGTCCTGCAGCGGGTCGTCACTCGTGCCCCACGGGAAAAAGTCGTCGTTGAGCGCCGAGGGCGTACCGTTGTAGCCCACCGAAAGGATGCGGTGGTTGGTGCTGGCGATGCACGCGCCCACCTGCGTGTTGGGGTCCTTGCTGCGGCGCTGCGCAGCGATGGCCACGCTCATAAAGAACTCGTCCCAGCTAATGACGTCCAGGCGCTTGCCTGACGAAGTTTGATGAAGATCGTCCGACATGGCAGACACCTCCGTAATCGCAATAGTTTGACCCATTGTAGCAGGTGAAAGGTGGGGGCGTTTGTCCCACCGGCGCCCTCACTTTTACACGCGGCGGGGTTTTTGGTTGATGCGGTAGAGCTCGGCGAGACCCCGCAACGTCAGCGCGTCGTCGACCGTCAGACTGTGACCGACCAGCGACGCGAGCGCCTCGGCGTCGTCGCCGGTAATGACGATGGGCACGTCGCCCTCCCCCGCGGCCTTGGTCGCGCGCATCTCGGCGAGCACCATGTCGAGCATGCCGTCGATGCGGGCCACCTCGCCCAGAACCACGCCCGAACGCATGGCCTCGCGCGTGTTGCGGCCGATCACATGCGTGGGTGCCGAGGGCTCGACCTGCGGCAGACGCGCCGCAGCAGCCGAAAGCGAGCGGGCGCCAAGCGCCAGACCCGGCGCGATGACGCCGCCCACAAAGGTGCCGCGCGCGTCGATGACCTCGATATTGGTCGTGGTACCCAAGTCGATCACGATGCACGGAGAGCCGTAGACGGCACGGGCCGCCACGGCGTCGGCGATGCGGTCGGGGCCGATCTCGGCCGGGTCGTCGTAGCGGACGGGCATGCCGGTCTTGAGGCCCGGCCCCACGGTGAGCACGCGCCCCGTGCAGGTGCGAAAAAGTGCCGCCTTCCACGGGCGCTCGAGCGCGGGGACCACACAGCTCAGTACGGCAGCCGCGGGCACAAGCGCACCCGGCATGCCCGCATCGGCCGCCAGTGCGGCCATGACCTGCACGAGACGCATGCGCGCCTCGTCTGCTGTGATGCTCGACGGCGTGGTGATCTCGCACGTCGCAAGCGGACATTCCTGCGCCGCGGCCGAATCCTCTGCAAACAGGCCAAAGCGAATGAACGTGTTGCCCACGTCGACCGTCAATATATATGCGCACCCATTAAGCATCGTCGGCGCTCCTTTCGTCTGCCCAGCAGTATATCCCGATGATTATTCTGGGACGGGGATTTAAAAATCATTGCGTACCTGATGATTTTTAAAGGCTCTGTTAGACCAAATTTGACACGATCGGCTGTTCG